>JAZSIQ010000113.1:0-17328 GCA_045533875.1 Acutalibacteraceae bacterium
TGAACATAATGGCTGACACCAAAACTTTGAAGCTCACGGCGTTTATTGACCCCTGCGGCAGTATTTGGGCGGACCGGGAATATGATTTGTTTCAGCTTCGTAATATGTGGGGCGATGCTTACGGTCTGTATGAAACATACAAAAGGAACTGTAAAACATCGGAATTCACCGATTTCAGAGTTGCCTATTATGCCGCTATGCACGAAGCAGCAATGAGACTTAAACGCGGTCACATCGTACCGCTTTGGGAAGACCTGAATTTTGCCAGACTGAAAAAAGAGATGAAAAAGCTAAAGGAAAAGATGTGATTTAATGAACATAGGTGAACTTGTAACCGTTAAGACCATTGAGAATAAAAATGTCTTAGATGAAAAACATACTCCGTATAGTGCTGAAATACGGTTGTTATCCTGTGTTCAGCAAGGAGATATTGAATCGCTGATAACGCAACTTAAAAATCTTGATTCTATCATCGTTATGGGACGAATGTCTGATGATGAACTTATGCAGCACAAGTATATGGCGGTCAGCACAATTACTCTTGCAACCCGATATGCTATTCAGGGTGGACTTAACGAAACTAAAGCCTATGAGTTTTCAGACAGAGTGATTAATGCAATTGATAAACTTACTGATAAAAATGACATATTTATGTGTTTGGGAATTGAAATCGTTAAGTTAACAGAAGATGTAAAAAGAAATAAAAAACAGCCTGAATTTTCACCTCATATAAGAAATTGTATAAAGTATATAAATGAAAATCTCTCTCAAAAAATCAGTGTGTCTTCTGTTGCAAATTATTGCGGGATTTCAGCAGATTATTTATCACAGATATTCAAGAAAGAAATGGATGAAAATCTTAGCACATATATTTTAAGACAAAAACTTGAAAAAGCTAAAATCTTATTACTCAAAGGTGTTAATGAAAAAGAGATATGCTTTGAAGTAGGATTTTCATCTCAAGCGTATTTTATAACAGTGTTTAAAAGATTCTATAAAATGACACCGTCTGAATACATAAAAATAACGAAAATCAATAATTAATCTTTTTAGCTGCTCTCTTTTATGAGAGTAATTTGTTTTTTGAAATAAGTTTAGGGGATTCAAAAAAAGGGTGAGATCCCCAAAAATCCAAGTCGGAAGGCTTGGATTTTTCTTTTATACCCGTAAGGCATAACTTCATTTTGTGCCGTAAATAACACATACTCGATTGACAGGTTGATTGAAGCGATATGAAATCAGTTGTTTTTATTTTTGATATGTGGTATATTTTTTACAACAAATCAGAAAGGAAGATTTTATGCTTCTTAAAATAGTATCGCTTATTGCTTCGATATTACTGTTATTTACTCCGCGCGCCGCTCTGCCCGGTGGCTCTGAGGTGCTTGTTGAAACGCTTGATAATTTAAGTGAAACAAGAATCGCTGATGAGATTAACGGTGCCGATGCAACCAGATTCTATATTCAGCGCCCGAAATCCGATAAACTTAACGTTGTAAATGCTGCAGATTTTGGTCTTTCGGAAGAAAATGCAGATAATTATGCTGCATTTCAAAGTGCACTTGATTATTGTGCACTTCATCCGCAGACGAAGCTTGTTATTGACAAAGGCACATATTATTTCAGAAGTTCTGAAGGTCTTGATGCCAACAACTGTACGGATTTGCTGATTGAAGGCTCCGGCGCTACTTTTATTTTTTCTTCAACGGGATATAAATTTTTTGTCAGGAACAGTGACTGTGTTGAAATCCGCAATCTTAACGTTGATTGGAACTGGGATGAAAGTCCGCTCGCCTCTGTTGTTACTGTTGAAAACAGTAATCCTGAGGCGAATACTCTTGATCTTGTGTTCAGAAATGAGAAAAACTGCAACGAAAATATCCGCCTGATGGCGATAACTATCTGCGATCCCGAAACTCTTACTTTCGGAGCGAAAGGCACCACAAAAGAGAATTATCTTTATCAGATTCCGGATTCCGTAAAGTCTGTGCAAAAGATTTCGGATAATACTTTGCGTGTTACCCATAGCGGTTGCATGGATGATTTTGAAAACGGCGAATCCTATATTCTCAGGCATTTTGTATATGACGGAACGGTTTTTAACCTCAGGGATTACAGTAAGAACATAACCTTTGATAACGTAAGCATCTATGGCAGTGCAGGTATGGCATATATCTGTGAGGGCAGCTGTTCGCATTTTCAGATTGTCAACAGCTTTATAGGCGTAAATCCTGAGCATAAGGATAACAGGTGCGTATCTATGACGGCGGATGCGATTCATATTGTTAATACGGATGTGTGCGTCAACATTTCGGCTTGCGATATAAGCGGAATGGGCGACGATGCTGTTAATGTTCACGACGGACTCGGATATATTTCTGCCGTTGACGGCAATACGCTTACGATGATTGCGTCTGCTATGCGGCTTGAAGAGGGAGATTATCTTGCGTTCAAGACTGATAAATTTGAGGATTTTGAAGAAACGGCAAAAATTGTTAGCGTAAAAGCTCTTGAGGGAATAACGAAAGAGGTTGTTTTTGAAAGCCTGCCTGAAAGTGTGGCGCAGGCCTGGACTGCTTATAACACGGAAGTTAACAGCGGAAATTACGTTATCAGCAATAACTGTTTCCATGAGAACAGAGCAAGGGGCTTACTTTTGCAGTCCCCGAACGGACTTTGCGAGAATAACCGTTTTTATAAAACAATGGCTCAGGCGATAAAGGTTGTTATGGATATTGAACCTACTCTCTGGCAGGAGGGTACGGGAGTTTATAATCTTATTATCCGCAATAACACTTTTGAAAAATGCAATTACAGCGACTGGGGCTCGGTAATAGAAATCGGTACGAATATTGCAGGTGAATCTGCCGAAACAGCGGTTTTTGAAAACGTTGAAATCAGTTCGAACAGTTTTAAGGATATACCGTCAATGCTGCTCAGGGCGGATAATATAAACGAGCTTGTTTTCAGCAATAATTCGATTGATGCGGGCGATTTCTTTGAGCAGACGTCAACTCAGGGCAGGGTCGCATTCGGAAAATACTGTTCTAACGTGTGTTATACTGAAAACACCTTCACCGACAGCGGATTTTTGCGCTTCAAAGAAATTGCAATAGCTGATGATATTGGCGTCTGGGCGCAAGTTAATTCTAAATTATAAACCGAAGTTACGGACAAGCTTACTTTCGATATGGAGCTTTTCGGTATGGTACTTATTAAGGAGAGATAAACAGCAGGAAGCCGTCCTGAAAGGGTGGCTTCTGTTTTCTTGCCTATCGGATTGACAGTTTGATATATTTGTTATAATATATTAGTACTTTTTTAAAAGGAGATTAGTTATGAAAGACAAATTAGTTGTTGCAAATATAGGTATGAAATTCGGTATGTCTCACGTTGAGGGTGCAATGAACTACGGCGCTGAAATTGCCGCAATATGTGACTGCGATGAGGAAAATCTCCGTGCGGCAGGTGAGAGGTACGGCATCCCAGAGGAAAAATGGGTTACGGATTACATGGATATAGTAAATAACAAGGATATTAACGTGGTTACTGTCGCTATACCCGACCAGCTTCACAAAAAAGTGTCCTGCGATTTACTGCGTGCGGGTAAGCATGTGCTTTGCGAAAAACCCCTTGCTCTTACCCGTGAGGATGTTGAAGAAATCGTGAAAGTGGCTGACGAATCAGGCTGTAAATTCATGGTTGGTCAGATTTGCCGCTTTACTCCTGCTTTTGAAAAGGCAAAGGAGATTATTGAATCAGGTACAATCGGCGAGCTTTATTTTGTTGAGTCCGAATATGCTCACGATTATATGTATCTTGTTGATAACTGGCGCTCCGATCCCAACCGTCACGGCGTAATCGGCGGCGGATGCCACGCTGTTGACCTTCTGCGCTGGCTTGCAGGTGACCCTCAGGAGGTCTTTGCATACGGTACTCATAAGCTTCTGCCTCAGGTTGAGTATGATGATGCAACAATCGCTATTATGAAATTTGATGATAACCTTGCAGGCAAGGTGTTTGTTTCAACCGGCTGTAAGCGTGATTACACCATGCGTACCGTTATTTACGGCACAAAGGGAACGCTTATCTGTGATAATACTTCGCCCACGATGACTCTTTTTGTAGTAGGCGATGATGAACTTGCCAAGGAGCCTGAGACTATCGAGGTTCAGGTAAACAACCATAATGCCGCCAAAGAATTCGAGGTTTTTGCAGATGCAATAATCAACGATAAGCCTGTTGTGACAGATGCCCGCGAGGGTGCAAAAACCGTTGCCGTATGTCTTGCGATAGTGGAAGCATCAAAAACAGGCAAAATCGTAAAGCCGAATTATAATTTCTGATATATGAACTTTTTGATTATGTGGATTGAATCGTTATAAAATAATCTTTCGGAGGCTTTGCTATGAAGTATAATCTTGTTGTTGCAGGCGGAGGACTTTCGGGTGTAGCGGCGGCTGTAAGTGCCGCGCGTGAGGGGCTTAAGGTTTTGCTTGTTGAAAAGTCGGGCTGCCTTGGCGGAGCGATTTCAAACTGCCTTGTATATCCTTTTATGCCTTATTGGAAAAGACTCGGTAAGGGCATGCCTGCAACTGAAAAGGAATACCTTTCTCAGGGAATTTTCAAAGAAATGAAGCAAAGGCACGACAGATATGTTTCCGATTGCAAGGATAATGAGTTTAATTCCGAATACTTTAAAATCGTTCTTGACGATATTACAACCGAAGCAGGAGTAGACGTACTTTTCCACAGCGTTGTTTATGATGTAAGAGCCGAGGGTAGGCAGATAACCGAGGTTGATATTACAGCCAAAAGCAGACAGCTTACCGTGCAGGCGGATTTCTTTGTCGATGCAACGGGTGACGGTGATTTATTTTACCTTGCAGGGTGTGATTTTCAGCTTGGAAGGGATAGTGACGGATTTTGCCAGCCCATGACTACCTGTTTTAGAATGAGCGGCGTTGACCTTGACCGTTTTACCGAGGACAGACCCCGTTTGCAGGAGTTGTATAAGGAAAAACGTGCCAAAGGAGAGATTGAAAATCCGAGGGAGGATATACTTGTTTTCTTTGGAGTGGGCGAGGATGTTCTGCATTTCAACTCCACTCGGGTTGTTAAGTTTGACCCTACAAATCCTTTTGAGATAAGCAAGGCGGAGGTTATTGCACGCCGCCAGGTGCATGAGCTTGTTACTTTCATGAAGGAGAATTCAAAAGCTTTTGATGAAAGTGCACTCATTTCGATTGCGGTAAATATCGGCATACGCGAAAGCCGCAAGCTCAGGGGTGTTCATGTTCTCACGGCTGATGAGCTTATCACTTGCACCCGTTTTGAGGATTCGATTGCTCTGGGTAACTACGATATAGATATACATAATCCTGCAGGCAGCGGAACAAGCCATAGGTATTTCGGCGTTGGTGAATACTACACAATTCCGTACCGTTCTCTTTTACCCAAAGAGTATGATAATCTGCTTGTTGCGGGGCGTTGCCTTTCCGCAACGCATGAAGCGCAGGCATCCGTCAGAATAATGCCCATTTGCTGTTGCCTCGGAGAAGCGGCAGGCACAGCGGTAGCAGTTGCCTTTAAGTCGGGTAAAAATGCCCACAGCGTTGATAAAGCAAGCTTGCAAAAGAAGCTTGTTGAAAACGGTGCGGTGCTGTAAAACAGGATTGAATCAAACAAAAAAACGGTCGATTGCGTTTGCAGTTGACCGTTTTTTTTGCTTTGTACAATTCTACCAAACAGGCACCTTGCGATTTGTGCGCAATAGCCAACTGTGCCAAAAGATTTTTAATTGAGTTTTTTCTGTTGCTTAAATTTTTTATTTGTGATATCATCTTTTCTCGCAGGCTCATTTTTTGACAAAGGAGGAATTTTTTCTTGCAGTTTGTGTGGTGTGATTACAGCGAGGATATGTTCTTTGTTGAAAGCTGGCTTGATGCGTATGCTGTCAGGGTAACGGGTATTGATGACGGTTGGCGTGATTTTTATGAATATTGGAAGAGTGACGAAAACACCGTTTTGGGTGAGAATTTCTGGTGTAAAACCGTTTATGAAAACGGTGAACCTTTTGCCGTTGTTGCTGTTGGGTTTCACGACGGTGTATTTAATATAATGGAGCTGTTGCTTTCTCCCGAAAAAAGAGGCGAGGGTATGGGCATCGCTCTTCTCAAAGAGCTTTTGAGTGAATCTGCTGCCGTTCTTGGGGTTGAAATTGAAAAAGCCGAGGCGGTTATTTATCCGAGTAACCCTGCGTCAAAGCGTGCTTTTGAGAAATCGGGCTTTGTGTTTGGCAGCATGAGCGAAGAGGGCGACGTTCTGTATTATTCCTATTGTAAAAACAGCAATATATAAAATGTATAAAATAATAAAACGGAGGTGACAGCCGTGAGCACTAAAGCAATTGCGTCGGGGCACATATCCGAGCCGAAAGAAAAAGTTAATGTTTTCCCTGCTGTGCTTGATTTTACAAAGAAAAATGCCGTAATGCTTGTTGCGTTTGCGGCGGCGGTAATCACAAGCATTTTTGTGCCCGTTGATTATAAATATCTCGGTTATTTTGATTTCAAAACGCTTACCTGCCTTTTCTGTGTGCTTGCCGTTGTTTGCGCACTTAAGAATATCAGCTTCTTTTATATTCTTGCGCAAAAGATAGTGCAATGCTTCAAGAATGCCAGACTGAGTGTGCTTGCATTGGTTTATATAACTTTTATAGGCTCAATGCTCATTGCAAACGATATGGCTCTGCTTACCTTTTTGCCGCTTGGCTTTTTTGTTCTCAACTCCACGGGCAAGCAGAAATATATGGCATTTACCTTTATAATGCAGAATATTGCCGCTAATCTCGGCGGAATGCTTACACCCTTCGGCAATCCGCAGAATCTTTATCTTTATTCAAAATTCAATATTCCGAACCTCGAATTTGTTAAAATAATGGCGCCCCCGTTTGCTTTGGCGGTTATCCTTATAACGTTGTGCTGCCTGATTTTTGTAAAGGCTGAGCCATTGGAGGTTAAAGGCGAAGTGCGTAAGCTTCCGCCTGCAAGAACTGTGCTTTACCTTTGCCTTTTTGCGCTGGCGATTGCAATTGTTTTCAGAGGGATTCCCTATCTTATCGGACTTGTTGTGATACCTGCCGTGCTACTTTTTGCTGACAGGGATGCGCTCAAAAAAGTGGATTACGGTCTGCTTTTAACCTTTGTTTTCTTTTTCATTTTTGCCGGCAACATGGCAAGGATTGATATAGTAAGGAATATTTTCTCTTTCCTTATGGAAAAAAGCACCCTGCTTTTCAGTGTTCTTTCCTGCCAGTGCATAAGCAACGTGCCTTCTGCTATACTTCTTTCGCAGTTTACCGATAATTACAGGGATTTGCTTGTAGGCGTAAATATTGGCGGTGCAGGCACTCTTATTGCCTCTCTTGCAAGTCTTATAACCTTCAGGGAATATACAAAGCACAATCCGGGCAAAACTGCTTATTACATCAAGCGTTTCCTTGCGTTTAATTTCGGTTTTCTTTTTGTGCTTACAGGGTTTATGTGCGCATTAAAAATGATATAAAGCTTAATCCGTTCACCTTTGGTGGACGGATTTTTTATGGTCTGAAGTAATTATAAAATGCCTCCTTGTGATGCATACTGCAATCAGGAGGAATGTTTAATGAAATCACTTTGGATTGATACTGCCCAAAGACCTGCGTTTGATGCCTTGAAACAGGATGTGCAAACCGATGTTCTTATAATCGGCGGAGGCATTGCGGGGATTTTATGTGCGCTGATGCTTGAAAAAAGCGGAGTGAAATATATTCTTGTTGAGGCTCAGAGAATCTGCTCGGGTGTAACTGCAAACACCACGGCAAAGCTCACTTTTCAGCACGGTCTGATATACAGCGAAATAATGAAAAAATACGGTGAGGAAACGGCGCTGAAATATTTACTTTCTCAGAAAGCGGCGGCAGAAAAATTCGCCAAGCTTTGCAGAGAAACGGACAGCGATTTTTCGGTGAAGGATTCTTATGTTTATTCGCTTGATGACCGGGAAAAAATCGAGCAGGAGGTTAATGCACTCAATAAACTTGGTGTAAATGCGCAGTTCTGCGAAAAAATTCAGCTTCCGTTTTCTGTTGCAGGAGCGGTAAAAGTGAGCAATCAGGCCCAGATTCATCCGCTCAAGGTGTTGTTTTCTGTTGCACAGAGTATGAATATCTTTGAGAATACAAGAGTGATTGCGGTTGAGGGCAATACGGCAGTACCTCAGTACGGAAAAATACATGCAAAAAAGATTGTCTTTGCAACTCATTTCCCTTTTGTAGACAGATACGGCGCATTTTTTATGAAAATGTATCAGCACCGCTCGTATGTTATAGCATTGAAAAACGCACCCGATTTTAACGGACTTTACGTTGATGAGGCAGAAAAAGGCTTGTCATTCCGAAATCACGGGGAATACCTGCTGCTTGGCGGCGGAAGTCACAGAACGGGAAAAAGCGGCGGAAACTGGAAAGAGCTTGAAGCCTTTGCAAAAAAGCATTTCCCTGATTCGGAGGTTGAATACCGCTGGGCAACTCAGGATTGTATGACACTTGATTCAATGCCGTATATAGGGCAATATTCGAGAATAACACCTGATTATTTTGCAGCAACGGGTTTTAATAAATGGGGGATGAGCTCTGCTATGGCAGCGGCGATGATTCTTTGTGATCTGGTGCAGGGAAAAAGGAATGAATATGCCTCTGTATATTCCCCGGGCAGAAGTATGATGCACCCTCAGCTTGCGGTTAATGCCGTTCATTTCCTTGCCGATATCGTAATCCCTAAAACTCCTCGCTGTCCTCATCTCGGATGTGCGCTTAAATATAACGCTCAGGAGCATTCGTGGGATTGTCCGTGCCACGGCTCACGCTTTGCCGAGGACGGCGGACTTATTAACGGCCCGTCAAATGAGAGCTTGAATAAATAATGCAAAGCACGGTTTTGTTGCCGTGCTTTTTTCTGTTTGTATTGTACTTTTTAATGAAAAATGATATAGTAAAAAAAATATTTAAAAATTCTGTAACGAAACGGCTGATATAAGTATTAATATACAGATAAACGAAGGGAGGGCGGATATGAAGCTGACGGATGAAGTGTATATAAAGTATGCGCAGACGGTATATAAATTCCTTTTATCGCTGACACGTGATGAAGATTTGGCTCAGGAGCTTACGCAGGAAACTTTTTATCAGGCGGTAAAGAGTATAGAGCGCTTTGATGAAAGCTGTTCATTTTCCACCTGGCTTTGCGCAATAGCCAAAAACAGGCTTGCCTCTTATCGGAAAAAGCATCCGCAAACATATGAGTTTGACGTCAGAGACGGAAATTCATACTCTGCCGAGGAGGAAGCCCTGAGCTCTTTGGGGAAAATCGAATTGCTGAAAAAGCTTCACTCATTCCCCGAACCTTACAGAGAGGTTATGTATCTCAGAGTGTTTGGCGATTTGTCGTTCAAAGAAATTGGTGAAATTATGGCAAAAACCGAAAACTGGGCAAGAGTTACATTTTACAGAGGTAAAGAAATGATAAGAAAGGAGCAGAAATAAAATGGAGAAAAGAATTCCGTGTGAGGTTATAAGGGATTTACTGCCAAGCTATGCCGACGGGCTTACGGATAAAGTAACGGACTGCATTATTAAGGAGCATATAAATGAATGTGAGGTATGTGCAGGCGCTCTCGAAAGAATGAAAGACAGTTCTGTTTCGCCCGTTGACGGCGAAAGCAAAAAAGCGGTAAACTTCTTAAAGAAAACGCACAGAAGAAGCATAATTGCTGTGGTGTTGGGAGTTTTTGTTACGGTTGCGTTGGCGGTTGTCGGCCTGAGTGTAAAAACATTCATAATCGGTCAGCCAATAGATGGCCGGCTGGTTGACTGTTGGGTAGGAGTTGATGGCAATATCGTGAATGTAAACGCAGACGCAATAGATTCAAACCTCAATCTTTCTGCCGTTGATTTTGAGTATGACAGCGGAGTTGTAAACATTGCATTCAAGTCGGTTATGAAACCCGGCGCATACGAAAGCATTTTTGAAACCTACGAAGCGCAGGGGGAAGTGAAAAGGGTTTGTGTGGATTCAACGGTTGTATGGGATAACGGAGTTGAGATTTCGCAATATACTTCCGATGTTTTCAATACCCGTCATCCCTATGTGGGTGCAATGGATCAAAATGAAAAAACCGCCGTTGCTCTCAATATGCATAAGTCAATCGGCAGCTTCAAAAATGAACTTCAGACGTCAAAAGAGCCTTACGGATGGACGATTTTCTTTGATAACGATATACCTGCCGCAGAATGCGAGGTTAAGGAAAGATATATGAAGTCTTATGCTTATGCTGCTTTGGCTGTTATTGAAAATCTCGGTTTGCTTTCGTATGAATATACGGTGGACGGAGAGGTGCGCAATTTTACGGTAACTGCCGCACAGGCGAGCGAGTTTGCAGGGGAGGATATAAAAGAGGTTGGCAGACAGGCATCAAGCCTGCAAAAGCTTATTGAAAAAGCTGATATAGGACCCCGTGAATATTAAAAAACAGCTTGTGCGGTTATCTGCACAAGCTGTTTTTTAAGCTTAAAGATTTATACGTCGTAACCGTATTCGGCAGGGTCATAGTAATGCTGCTGAATTTTTGCGTTGCCCTGTGAGTTTACTGTAACGGTTGTGCCACCTATCATATCGTTGCGGTAGTAGGCACCGAGGCCTGTTTTAACGGCATAGGAAAGGGTTATTCCCTTGTAGAGGATTGAAAAATCGTTTACATGGTCGTGGCCTACAAGGATGTTTTTTGTGCTTCCGACTTCTCTGCAAAGCTCAAAGAAACCGTTGTTTACGGGTGCGGAGCATACATCTTCAAATCTCCTGCCCGAGGCAAAAGCTGAAAAATCAGGGTTGATTTTACCGTGGATTTCTTCGGCGTTGTCGCTTTCAATTTTAACTTCGTTCCATGCATCGGCGTATTCAACAACGGGAATATGCATAATTACCGTGCTTTCAACCGTGTGTCCCTCGATTTCTGCGATTCCTTCTACTGCCCACTTGTACCAATCCATCTGATTTTTCCAAAGGTGGTCATATCCGCTGACAGTTGAACCGTCCTCAAGGGTGTAGGTTGCAGAGTCATGAGTATCCATCATAAATAGAGTGTGGATTATTCTGCCGTTTTCGGTGATGTTGATTATGTAGTTTCCGTAGCCCATATCCTTGGGACCGAAGCGGAAAAGACTGTATTCCGATTTATACATAAGGTAAGCTGCCCAGAATTCGCCGATTGTTGCCTGACCGTCGTGGTTGCCCATTACGGGAGCCCAGGGGATAGCATAGGAATCCAACTGTCTGAAAAGCTCAATGTAAGCCATTGTGCCCCAGGCATTGTCACCGCTGAGGGTTATTAAGTCGGGGTCGTGATCAGTTACAAGCTCATCAATAAGCTTCATAGAGCAATCGCCCGTGACGGTATACATCAGGTCATCCTTGAGCTGAACGTCCGCAAGGTTGAGGATCTTGAAATCTTCGCCGGGAGTCTTCTTAAGCTCGATGTAATCGTCCTTGTCAAATGTGTCGGATACTGACCATTCAGTGAAGAAACGGTCTTCACCGCCGTTTGCCACATATCCCGCAATGGGTGCCAGCACCTGAAAGAAAGCAAGAAAGAATGAAATAACAAGTTTGACTGTTGACATAAGGCAACCTCCTCTTATAATGCTTTTATTTTAACACTTTCGGTTGTAAATCTCAACAGTAAAATGAATTTTGCGCAAAAGCAGGAAATCTTGCAAAATTATCTTGAAATCCTGCAAAAAATCATGTAAAATGCAAGTGTATGCGATTAATTACGTGGCGGAGGATTTTATGAGCAAAAATGTGCAAAACAGAATAGATGCCGTTTACGGCAGCCTTTCAAAAGGGCACAAGCGAATTGCCGATTATATAAAGCTTAATTATGACAAGGCGGCTTTTATGACTGCGGCGAAGCTTGGCGAAGCGACCTCGGTGAGTGAGTCTACCGTAGTCAGATTTGCTTCACATCTCGGATATGACGGTTATCCTCAGCTTCAGAAGCATTTGCAGGAAACCGTTAAAAGCCACCTCACAAGTGTTCAGCGTATGGAGGTTGCGGCCAGCAGATACAGCGGGGCGGATATGCTTGATACCGCTCTTTCGGCGGATATTGAAATGATTAAAGCGACCCGTGAAAATGTGTCGAGGGAAGCGTTTGCCAAAAGCGTTGAGTCAATAAACAAAGCCAGAAAGATATACATTCTCGGGGTAAGAAGCGCTGCAACGCTTGCGAATTTTGCCGCCTTTTACATGAATTTTGTTTACGATAATGTTGTGCTTGTTGACACCACAAGCTCAAGCGAAATTTTTGAGCAGCTTTACAGAATAAACAGCGAGGATGTTTGTATTGCAATAAGCTTCCCTCGCTATTCAAACCAGACTCTCAGTGCGCTTCGCTTTGCGGCGGGCAGAGGGGCAGTTGTTATTTCCATAACTGACGGAGAAATGTCACCCATTGCTCAGTATGCAACATATCTGCTTACGGCAAAGAGCAGCATGGTTTCTTTTGTTGATTCTCTTGTTGCTCCGCTCAGCCTTATAAATGCGCTGATTGCGGCGGCAGCGAGCGAAAAAAGCGAACAGGTTTATTCCAATTTCAGAATGCTTGAGGAAATATGGGATGAATACAGAGTTTATCAGAAAAATGACGGAGGGGAATCCTGATGCAGGCTGAACTTCTTGTTATAGGAGCGGGAGCGGCAGGTCTTATGGCTGCAGGCACGGCGGGCGAAATGGCGGTTGAAACCGTGCTCCTTGAGCGCAATGACCGCCCCGCAAGAAAAGTTATGATTACAGGCAAAGGACGCTGCAATGTTACAAATGCCTGTGATTCACTCAATGAGCTTATTGCAAATGTGCCCGTCAACGGCAGATTCCTTTATTCTGCGTTTTCCCGTTTTATGCCGAGAGATACGGTTGATTTTTTTGAAAGCCGCTCGGTGATGCTTAAAAAGGAGAGGGGAAACCGGGTTTTCCCTGTTTCCGATAAGGCGGTTGATATTGTTGATGCGCTCCATGGTTTTGCAGTTGATAACGGAGCTGAAATTGTAAAGGGCAGAGCGGTTGAGCTGATAATCGAGGATGGCGAGGTAAAAGGCGCAGTTACCGAGGACGCAGAGCGTATTTATGCCAAAGCCGTGATAGTGGCCTGCGGCGGAAAATCCTATCCGCAGACAGGGTCAACGGGTGACGGCTATGCTCTTGCCCGTCAGGCTGGCCACAATATTGTGCCGATCAAGCCGTCCCTTGTGCCTTTGGAAGCGCATGAAGGCTTTTGCACAGATTTGCAGGGGCTTTCCCTTCGCAATGTTGCCGTTAAGGTTGTTGACACAAAAACTCAGAAAGAAATATATAAGGATTTCGGAGAAATGCTGTTTACTCATTACGGCGTTTCGGGTCCGATGATTTTAAGCGCAAGCTCCCACATGAGGGAAATGGAGAGAGGCAGGTACAAAATTCTTATTGATTTAAAACCCGGCCTTACTCATGAACAGCTTGATGCAAGGGTACTTCGTGATTTTGCGGAGAATGTAAATAAGAATTTCATCAATTCCCTGAATGCTCTGCTTCCCAAAAAGCTGGTGCCCGTAATCGTTAAGCTTTGCAGAGTACCGATTTCAACCAAGGTTAATCAGATTACGAAGGAACAACGTCAGACGCTTGTGAATCTTCTTAAGAGTTTTACCGTTACCGTTACGGATTTCAGACCCGTTGAGGAGGCTATTATTACCTCGGGCGGAGTTGATGTTGCCCAGATTAATCCCAAAACCATGGAATCAAAGCTTGTAAAAGGTCTTTATTTTGCGGGCGAAGTTATTGATGCCGATGCTTATACGGGTGGCTTCAATCTTCAGATAGCGTTTTCAACAGGCAGGCTTGCGGGTGAAAGCGCTGCTCAAGGTATAATCAACAAAGGAGAATAAGACTATGTCTAAAATTATTAATGTTGCCGTGGACGGCCTTGCGGGGGCAGGAAAAAGTACTGTTTCAAGGCAGGCTGCAAAGGAACTGGGCTATGTTTATGTTGACACGGGTGCTTTATACAGAACAATAGGCGTTAACGCTCTGAGAAAAGGTGTTGACACAAAGGATAAGGCTGCCGTTGCCGCAACTCTTTCCGATGTAAGCGTTGACCTTGTTTTTGAAAACGGAGAGCAGAAGGTGCTGCTGTTCGGTGAGGATGTTTCTGCCGAAATCAGAACTCCTGCGGCATCCATGGCTGCTTCGGATGTTTCGGCTGTGCCCGAGGTGAGAGCATATCTTTTCGATTTGCAGAGGGATATCGCTGCCAGAAGCAGTTGCCTCATGGACGGCAGGGATATAGGTACGGTTGTGCTTCCGGACGCACAGGTTAAGATTTTCCTTACCGCATCGCCCGAGGAAAGAGCAAACCGCCGCTGCAAGGAATTGCTTGCAAAGGGTCAGCAGGCAAGTTATGAAATTGTACTTGCAGAAATAAACGAAAGAGACTATAATGATTCTCACCGTGAGATTGCTCCTCTCAGACCTGCGGAGGATTCGGTTTTACTTGATACTACGGATATTCCGCAGCAAGAGGTTGTTGAAAGAATAATTAATATAGTTAAGGAGAAAGTGCAATGAGTTCAGGATTTGATTACAGCAGGCTTAAAGAAGGTAAGATGTATGACACGCTTCGCCCTTTGGGTAAAGTTATAACAAAAGCTCTGTATAAGATTGAATATATCGGAACGGAAAACATCCCTGCCGAAGGCGGAATTATACTCGCATCCAATCATATCCATGCTATTGACCCTCTTATTATTGCAATGGGCATGAAGAACAGACAGCTTCATTTTATGGCTAAGAAAGAGCTTTACGAGAATCCGATAATTGCAAAGCTTTTTACAAAGGTAAATGCTTTCCCTGTTTCAAGAGGACTTTCGGATAAGAATGCTCTTGAATACGCAATCCGCATAGTGAAAGAGGGCTATGTTCTCGGCATTTTCCCTGAAGGCACACGCTCAAGAAACTGCAAGCCTGCAAGAGCAAAGAGCGGTGTTGCGGCAATTGCCAGGGCGGCACAGGCTGATATTGTTCCCGTTGCGGTAATTTCAACCGATAATCTTAAAAAACATACAAAGTACACGGTTCGCTTCGGCACGCCCATCAAGTACGAAGAGCTTGGCCTTAACGAAGAGTCAACAAGGGACGAAGTCAGAGCAGCAGCGGATTTTGTTATGGACAGAATTAAAGCTCTTTGGGAGGAAGGTCATTGCAAATAACGCTTGCAAAAACCGCAGGCTTCTGCTTCGGGGTAGACAGAGCCGTAAAGCTTACATATTCCCTGCTTGAAGAAGGCAAAAAAGTAAGCACCCTCGGCCCGATTATTCATAATCCCCAGGTTATTTCCGATTTGGAAAGTAAGGGCGTAAAAATAATTTCGGATCCCTCTCAGGCAAAGGCGGAAGAAACGGTAGTTATAAGGGCACACGGCGTTGCGGCAAATGTAAAAGAGGAACTGTTGAGTACCGGTTCCGAGGTTTGCGATGCAACATGCCCGTTTGTTGAAAGAATTCATAAAATCGTAAGCGAAAATTCGGCAGACGGAACTCCCGTGCTTGTTGCGGGTGATTCTTCGCACCCCGAGGTTATGGGCATTATCGGCCATTGCAACAGCAAAACTTTTACTTTTTCATCGCCTGAAGAGTTGGAAGAACTGTTCAAAATGCACGAGGAATTGTGCAAAAGCGGAATTATAGCGGTTTCACAAACAACTTTCAGCGAAAAAGTTTGGATTTTGTGCAAAAAAATAATAAAATTATACTGTACAAATCCAATTATTTTTGATACAATATGTCTTGCTACGCAAAAGCGTCAGCATGAAGCAAGGGAGCTTTCCGAAAAATCGGATATTATGATTATCATCGGAGGGCGTACAAGCTCAAACACCGCCAAGCTTAAGGCGGTATGCAGTGAAAACTGCGAAACTTATTTGGTGGAAAGAGCCGAAGAGCTCAAATCCATAGATTTTTCCCACAGCACCCAAATAGGGGTGACGGCAGGGGCATCAACACCTGCCGAAATAATTAAGGAGGTACTTTTAGAAATGTCCGAAAACGAAAAAATCACCAATGAACTCGAAGCAGCAGAAAAGGAAGCTGTAATCGAGCAGGTAGAGGAGGTGCCTTCTGAAGCAACATCGTTTGACGAAATGCTGGAGGCATCACTCAACAGCATGAGCACCGACCAGCACGTAAAAGGCGTAGTAATGGGCATCACTCCCAGCGAAATTCAGGTTGATATCGGAAGAAAGCACGCAGGCTTCGTACCCGTTGATGAGTACAGCGCTGATTCCTCCGCTAACCCTGCAAAAGAGCTTAAAATCGGTGATGTAATTGATCTTATCATCATGAAGACCAACGATGCAGAGGGCACCGTTATGCTTTCCAAGCGCCGCTATGATGCTCAGAAGGCATGGCTTGAAATTGTAAACGCAGCTGACGACGAAACCGTTCTTGAAGGCACAGTTTCCGAAGTTATCAGAGGCGGCGTTCTTGTTACCTGCCAGGGCGCAAGAGTTTTCATCCCCGCATCACTTGCAACCCTCAGACGTTCACAGCCTGTTGAGGAGCTTCTCGGTCAGAAGGTTAAGTTCGTAATCATCGAAGTTAATAAGGCACGCAAGAGAGCAGTTGGCTCCATCCGTAAGGTAAGAGATGCTGCACGTGACGCATTCTGGGCCAATGTAGCTGTTGATCAGGTATATCAGGGCACAGTTAAGTCACTCACCAGCTTCGGCGCATTTGCAGATATAGCCGAACCCGTCGAAGGTCTTGTACATATCAGCGAGCTTTCATGGAAGCGCATCAAGAATCCTGCAGAGGTTCTTGAAGTTGGCCAGAGCATCGAGGTTTATGTAAAGGCTCTTGATGAAGAAAAGAAGAAGATCTCTCTCGGCTACAAGAAGGAAGAGGATAGCCCCTGGAAGATTCTTGAGAAGAATTATCCCGTAGGCTCTGTTGTTGAAGCAACCGTAGCAGGTCTTACCACTTTCGGTGCATTTGCTGAGATTATCCCCGATATCGAAGGTCTCATTCACATTTCTCAGATTGCTGACCGCCGTATCGACAAGCCCTCAGATGTACTCGCTGAAGGCGATAAGGTAACCGTTAAGATTACCGATATCGATTTCGATAAGAAGCGCGTAAGCCTTTCCATCCGTGCTCTCCTTGAGCCCGCTCAGGAAGCTGAAGAAGCAGTTGAAGAGGCTGCA
>JAZSIQ010000155.1:0-8674 GCA_045533875.1 Acutalibacteraceae bacterium
ACGATAAATATGCCTATGAAAAAACTCAGATGGCGCTTCACGATACGGCCGTTGAAAGATTTATGGCATTCGGTGTAGCAGGTCTTTCCGTTGTTGCGGACTCTTTGAGTGCAATCAAGTATGCAAAGGTTTTGCCCGTAACAGATGAAAACGGATATATCGTTGATTTCAAGCGTGAGGGCGAGTTCCCCAAGTACGGCAATGATGACGACAGAGTTGACCTTATTGCAAAGGATCTCACTCACATCATGATTACCGAGCTTCGCAAAACGCCGACTTATCGCCATGCAATTCACACTCTTTCCGTGCTTACCATTACATCCAATGTTATGTACGGCAAGAATACAGGTGCAACGCCTGACGGCAGAAGCGCAAGCGCACCCTTTGCCCCCGGCGCAAACCCCATGCACAACCGTGAAGAAAACGGCGCTCTTGCTTCGCTCAATTCCGTTGCCAAAATCAGCTATGACGATTGCCGTGGCGGCGTTTCCAACACCTTCTCAGTTACTCCCGATGCTCTGGGCAGAAGCGAGGAGGAGAGGATTGACAACCTTGTTTCTATTCTTGACGGCTATTTCTCAAAGGGTGCACACCATATAAATGTAAATGTTATGAATCGTGAAACCCTTCTTAAAGCTTATGAAAAGCCCGAGGATTATCCCAACCTTACAATCCGTGTTTCGGGTTATGCGGTGCATTTCCATAAGCTGTCCCGTGAGCAGCAGCGTGAGGTTATTAACCGCACCTTCCATTGCGCTCTTTGATTTATACGCCATGCAGAATATAACAGGAAGAATTCATTCTATACAGTCCCTCGGCACGGTAGACGGGCCGGGGGTACGGTTTGTGGCTTTTCTTGCGGGATGTCCGCTCAGGTGCTCATGCTGCCACAATCCTGACACATGGAGCGGTGAAAATGCCGATGTTTACACGGCGGGTGAACTCGTGAGCAAAGCGGAAGCTTTCAAATCCTATTTCGGCAAAAACGGCGGTATTACCCTTTCGGGCGGAGAGCCTTTGTGCCAGCCGAAGTTTGTTGAAGCAGTATTTGCTCTGTGCAGAGAAAAGGGGATTAATACCTGCCTTGATACATCGGGCTGTTACCTCAACAGCAATGTAAAGCAGATGCTTGAATTCTGTGACCGTGTGCTGCTTGATATCAAATATACCCGTAAGGAGCTTTACCGCCGCCATGTCGGAATGGAATTATCGCAAGCCGTTGAATTCCTCGATTATCTTAATAAACAAAAAATCCCCGTAACCGTGCGTCAGGTTATTGTGCCGGGCGTCAACGATTACGAAGAAAACCTTGATGCTCTTGCCGAAATTATAAAAGCGCATGAGTGTGTTGATTCGGTTGAGCTTCTTGCGTTTCGCAAAATATGCCAGACAAAGTATGACGAAATGGGTATTGAATTCCCGTTTGGCGCTGTTCCCGAAGCAGACACGCAGTCCGTAAGGGAGTCGGAGCGTAAGCTTAAGGAGGAAATATGGAAAAGATAGGCAGGCAGGTGCTTTTTATAGGCACGGAAGAAGGTAATCCCAGAAACGGCGAAGGCTCTTTTATAAGACTTAAAAACGGCTCGATTATGTTTGCTTATACCGAGTTTACGGGAGATAGCTGGGATGACGATGCCGATGCAAGAATCTGCGCCGTTGTTTCTTTTGATGAAGGTGAAACCTGGAGTGAAAAGCGAATTCTTTTTGCGAAACCCGAAGGCTCTAAGAATATAATGAGTTTCTCTTTTCTGCGTATGAATAACGGTGATATAGGCGCATTCTATATAGTGAAGAATGCCGACAGTACCGATAAAATTATTCTCAGGCGTTCAGCCGATGAAGGTGAAAACTGGGATGAAGGCGTAAACTGCCTCGGCTGCCTTGATGAAGCCGATTACTATGTTATAAATAATGACAGAGTTATAAAGCTTAAAAATTCAAGAATAATTTTTGCCGCCGCAAGGCACACCGTGCTCAAGGGAGACGGATTTATGCCCGGCGAGGTCTGCTTTTTTATTTCGGACGATGACGGTGCTTCATGGAAAAAAACTTCAACTGAATTTAAAAGTTATTTTGATAACGATGTTGACGGTATGGAGGAGCCCGGGCTTTATGAATTGCCTGACGGAAGGCTTTGGTGCTATATCAGAACAGGAGTTGGCTTTCAGTTTGAGTGTTTTTCCTCTGATGGCGGCGAAAGCTGGACTGCGCCCCGACCCAATTTCTTTTTCACTTCGCCTTGCTCTCCAATGCTTGTCAAGGACTGCGGTGAATTGACCGTAGCGGTTTTCAATCCCGTACCTGAGTACAGCACAAGAGATAAGAGCGAGCCTTGGGGCAGAACTCCCTATGCTATCGCCGTAAGCAAAGATAAAGGCCTGAGCTTTAATGAGGATAATCTATATTACATTGAAGATGACCTTGAAAACGGCTATTGCTATCCTGCAATAACGGAATGTGAAGGAGGCTTCCTTGTAGCCTATTATCACAGCAACAACACGGGAATCCCTCTCAACAGCACGAAAATTATTAAAATAACTTATGACGAAATAAAAGTGTTATAATACAGCAAACGACCCGATTGCCAGATGTCGCAATCGGGTCGCTTTTTTATTTACCATTTGTTTTCAACATATTCGCAGAATGCGTACATATCCTTGATTTCAAGCTTTGTTCCGTCATCAAGAGTAACATCGCCGCTCCAGAGGCCATGCACCTGATGGGTGTGCATTCTTGCGAGGTTTACAATGTTGAGGTCGGAGTGATTGTCGTAGAAAGGCTTCATGGTAAGGTTGAGTCTTCCGTCCTCTGATATGAATTTCCAGTCTTTCATATACTTGTCGGGCTTCGGGAAAACCTCAACATCTACCGCGCCGATTTTGTGAGCCTTGCCGTCATAGAATAGGCAGGTTTCCGTGGCATTGCTTTCATCGCCAATTGCCCAGGTGATTTCAAAGCCGAAAAGGTGTTTTTTACCGTTTTCATCGGTGAGGTAGGTGGAGCCGTTGCCCCAGTACCATACCATTTCGTGGGGAGTATTTACTCTGCCCCAGTCAAGAGCACAGAAGGAGTCTTCCTTTGAAAATTCATACACCTTGTCGCCAAAAACAAAGGTGCCTTCGCAGGGCATACAGTTCTGCTTAGTGGTCATAAAATACCTTGTGGGCATATCTTTAAAGGGCAAAACGGTGGTTATGTTTTCAAGCCCGGGCATTATATCCATTTTAAAATTGCAGATAACGGTTTTTCCTTTATAAGGTCTTTTGAAATAAAGAGTTCTTTCGGTTTCCTTTGTATCAAAAATTACATTGGCAGAACCGACCTTTGCCTCAAAATAATTGGGCACATCGCCTTTGGGCGGCAGGATGTATTTGCTTTCGCCGCCAACAAAAAGTGAGGTGGCGTTGGCAATGCTTTTGCCGTTTTTAAGGTCGATGAGTGCGGCGGCAACATATCCTCCAAAGGAGATATTGGCAAAGCTTATCTGTACCATGTATCTGCCGTTTGAAATCTGATAAAAATCCCATTCCTTTTTTCTGTATTTGGGCGAGGAGTGGTTGCGGTTGTAATCAAAAACATTTCTTCTTGCCCATCCTTTTGCAAGAAGAGTGCCGTCCGAAGCCAGCAGGGGAGTATTTTCTGTGTATTCCGTCTGCTTTGATTTTTCTTTCCATTCATTAAACGGAACATAGGTTCTGGGGGTTTCTTTGCTCATAACAACACTCCTTAAACAGTATTGGGTTTTATTAATTATATTGTAGCAGAATTATATACCGCTTTTCAACGGTTTATATGAATTTTCTTTAAAATAAAAGTATCCTGACCGCTTTATGCTACAGGACTGTTACGGGTGCATATACTGATATACAGAGCGATTGAAAGGCGGGAGCAAATGAAGTATCGCAGGCGGATATATCTGTTTCCTTCGCAGAAAAGGCTTATTTTTTTTCTTTTGTGCGCAGTTATAGCAAGCCTCAGCTTTTTGCTTGTGCTTGATGCAAAGCTCAGACCCGCAGTTTACGATTTGGCACAGATTGAGGCGCAGAGCATTGCGGTTGATGTAATGAACAGCGCGGTTGAAGAAGAAATAACAAATGAGAACATACGGTATTCGGATATAATAGAGATAAAATACAATGCGGACGGAATGATAACCTCTCTTACCTCGGATATAATCAAAATGAATCTGCTTAAAACAAATATAGTGCAGGCGGCAAATAAAGCAATTCACCTTGATTCTGCCGTTGTAAAAGTACCTCTCGGTGCGGCAACGGGCATGGCGGTCTTTGCGGGATGCGGGCCGATAGCCGAAATCGGGCTTTCCATAGCGGGGGCGGTGAATGCTGAATTTGAAAATGTGTTCTTTGAAGCGGGCGTAAATCAGACGGAGCACAGAGTTATGCTCAATATCACGGCAGATGTTACCATTATTCTTGACGGAAATATGGTTAACAAACAGGTTGAAACCGCTGTATGCGTTGCGCAGACGGTTATCGTAGGCCGTGCTCCCGACCTTGTTTCAATGTAGAAAAGCTGTTGATTTATTCAATAAAAATGCTATAATATACGCAGATAAAAAAACGGGGGAATAAAGCTTTGGATTTTTTAAACGCAGAAAAAAGAGCAGCAGAGCTCAGAGATATTCTTAATTACCATAGCCGCAAGTATTATGTTGAGGATAATCCCGAAATTGACGATTATGAATATGACATGCTTCAAAGGGAGCTTGCATCTATTGAAAAGGAATTTCCTCAGCTTATTACGCCCGATTCTCCTACTCAGCGTGTAGGCGGCAGCGCGGACGGTCTTTTTGAGCCCGTTGTTCATGCAGTACCTCTTGAGAGCCTGCAGGATGCGTTCAGCTATGATGAAGTGCGTGCGTTTGATGCCCGTGTGAGTGAGATGTTTGCGGATTCGGTATACGTGGTTGAACCCAAGATTGACGGACTTTCCGTTGCGCTTGAGTATGAAAACGGTCTTCTTGTAAGAGCGTCTACCAGAGGTGACGGAAACGTAGGTGAGGACGTTACAGCCAATATCAGAACAATCCGCTCCGTTCCGTTAAGGATTGATACAGACCTTGAGATTCTTGAGGTCAGGGGTGAGGTGTATATGCCGAAAGCCGTGTTTGCTAAGCTTGTTGAAAAGCAGGAGCTCAACGGTGAAAAGCCCTTCAAAAATCCCAGGAATGCCGCCGCAGGCTCATTGCGCCAGAAGACCCCTTCAATAACTGCCGAAAGAGAGCTGGATATTTTTATTTTCAATATTCAGCGAAGCAGCAAAACGGATATTACGGAGCACGCCGCTTCAATTGATTTTCTGGCTTCTCTGGGCTTTAAAACAGTACCTTTTTATAATACTTTTTCCGATATTGACGGTGTTATTGGCGAGCTTGAGCGTATAGGCTCTGTGCGCTCGCAGCTTTCGTTTGATATTGGCGGCGCCGTTATCAAGGTGAATTCCTTCAGCCGCCGTGAAGCGCTCGGAAGTACCTCGAAATTCCCCAAATGGGCACTTGCGTATAAATACCCTCCCGAAGAAAAACAGACTGTTTTAAAGGATGTTGAGGTAAATGTAGGCAGAACGGGAGTGCTCACTCCTACGGCGATTCTTGAGCCTGTGTTCATTGCGGGTTCAACCGTAAGCCGTGCAACGCTCCACAATCAGGATTTTATAAATCAGAAGGGAATACGTATAGGTGATACCGTTACCATCCGCAAGGCGGGCGATATCATACCCGAGGTTATAAGGGTTGAAGCTCATGCCCAAAACAGCGAGCCGTATATTTTGCCTGAGGCTTGTCCGTCATGCGGGGCAAGAGTTGTAAGCGAAGCTGACGAAGCCGCCGTAAGGTGCGTAAACCCCGAATGCCCGTCTCAGCTTCTGCGTATTCTCATCCATTTCTGTTCAAGGGATGCCATGGATATTGAAGGCTTGGGCGAGGCTGTGCTTGAAAAGCTGGTAAACGAAGGCTTTATCACAAAGCCCTCCGATATTTATAAGCTTACCGCAGAGCAGATTATGAGCATGGAGGGCTTCAAGGAGAAGTCCGCTTCCAACATTCTTGCGGCGGTTGAAAAATCAAAGGAAAACGATTTTTCAAGGCTTATTTTTGCTTTGGGTATACGTCATGTAGGCCAGAAGGCAGGCAAGCTTCTTGCTGATGAATTTCTCAACATGGATGCCTTGATGAGTGCCGGCTTTGAGGAAATAAGAAGCATAGACGGCTTTGGCGAAATTATGGCGCAGAGCGTAGTTGATTACTTCTCACTTCCGCAATCAAGGGCGGAAATTGAGGAACTTTGCAGGTTTGGTGTCAATATGAAAACGGACAGGGTTATCGTTGATAAAAGATTCGAGGGTAAAACCTTTGTCCTTACAGGCACTCTGCCTACCTACACGAGAGCACAGGCGAGCGAAATAATTGAAAGCTTCGGCGGCAAAACCGCTTCGTCCGTTTCTAAAAAAACTGATTATGTGCTTGCAGGTGAAGAGGCAGGCAGTAAGCTTGTAAAGGCGCAGAATCTCGGCGTTGAAATTATAAGCGAGGAACAATTTAAAGAGATGATTTTATAAGTGAACGAAGCTCGGATATATTGAGACTTCGGGTAATGCAAAGCAGAGTTATGTATATCACCGCTGCCGCAGAAATTGCGATGGCGGTGACTGTTTTATTGCCTGCAAGGTAAGGGAAGGACGGTATAAAAAGCGCACAGCTTACCGCAGCGCAGGCAAGCGGCTTAAATAACATGTTTTTAAAACTGAACCGGATTTGACAAACTTTAAGCAGCCTTGATGTGCTCAGGTAAAAATTGATAAGCTCGCTTATATAGAGAATAAAAACATATCCTTTAATCGAATAAACAGGAAGAAGGAAATATACAAGTGCAACACACAGCGCGGAATCAATGATGTTGTAAACCATTGAATGGAATTGCTGATCAAGCCCTCTGAGAATTCCGTCAACCGTCATATCGCAGTACATAACAGGCACAAGGAAAGCCAGCACCTTAAGGTAATGCTCGCTTTCCGTGTTGCCGATAATAACCGAAAGACCGTTTGCAAAAAAGTACATTACCGCAGCACAGCCTATCGCAAAAACAAGGGTAAGCTGTAAAAGCAGGTTGGCTGAGGAATTGATACTCTTTTTGTCGTTGAGAGCGTTTTTCTTTGCCATTTCGGGGATTATAAGCGTAGCAACCGAAGAAAGCAGGGTGCTAGGGTAAAGCAAAACAGGCAGCACCATCGCATGTATAATTCCGTAAGCAGACAGTGCCTCCTGCTGCGAGCTTCCCGATTTTTCAAAGCCTTTCGGAATCATAAGATGCTCAATTGTAAGCAGTATGCTTCTTGTGCTGCTGCCGAGGAAATCGGGCAGAGCAATTCTGAGCAAAGAAAAAAGCTTCGGTTTTTCACAGGGCAGGGGCTTTTCTTTTCTTTTTGCAAAGCCGTAAAGCATTCTTGCAAGCGCAAACGATACAATTTCAGAAGCGGTCATGCCCAACACAACCGCTTCGCACGCATAAACGCTGCCGTAGGGTAATAAAAACCGCAGTGCAATTATAACTGTAGCTATTTTAAACAGTTGTTCAAACAGTCTTACTCCCGAGTAGTGCGGAACAAATCCCGTTGCGGTAAAATATCCTGAAAGCGTGCCGCTCATTGCCACGAACGGCAGGCTTAGTGCAAGGATTTTAAGGCACATTGCAGCGTCGGGATTGTCAATCCAACTCCTTGCAATGAACGGCGAAAAAACCAGCATTGCTACACCTACCGCACTTGAAACGGTAAGCGAATAAAAAATGCATTGCCTTATGGCTTTTACGCTTGAATTCCCTTTTGCAGAAATTTCGGCGGCAATGCGTGTGGAGGCAAGCCTTGCGCCTGCGGTTGAAAAGGTAACGCTCAGTGAGTAAACTGACATAACGAGCTGGAAAAGTCCCATGCCCGAGGTGCCGATTTTCTTTGTGAGGTAAAGATTGAAGCTTACCGAAACGGTCTGCATTATTATTCCTACCGCCGTTAGTATAACAGTATCGGTTATTAGTCTGCCTGTTTTTTTCATAGCCGTATTTTCCGCCTTTCACCCGTTTATTAAATCCGATAATACAAAATATGAAACAGCGGGATTAAATATTAATACGAGAGAATTTTTGGGTAAAATCCGTTGTTGACACCGAAAGATAAATGTGATATATTTAATTGAAATATAGGAAAAGCGTTGACGGAGAGGGCGTAAAGAGTCCGTTTCAGAAAGATGGCGGGTGATGCAAGCCATTATCGGTTATTTGCGGCTGTCGCTCCGTAGCTGAAAAGAAGAAAGCTTTTTTGGTGAGTAGAACTTTTCCGTGAGGCTGCGTTAATGCCAGAGCTTGAAAGGCTCGCTGAGTGGTGCTTTTGCGCAATATGAGTGGTACCGCGGGTAGTTATACTCGTCTCATTGATTACTATAATCTGTGAGGCGGTTTTTTTATCGCCTTACACAGTCCGAAAGGAAGGATTTTATGGCAAAGGAACTTGCAAAACAGTACGACCCCAAAGATGTTGAAGACAGAATATACGATTTCTGGCTCAGGGGTAATTATTTCCACGCAAAGTGTGAAGAAGGCAAAAAGACTTACACAATTGTAATTCCGCCACCAAACATCACAGGTCAGCTTCACATGGGTCATGC
>JAZSIQ010000158.1:0-6315 GCA_045533875.1 Acutalibacteraceae bacterium
CATTCGGATTTAAAGGCCACAGGTGGTTTCTTAAATGCTGTGCGGCTTTTTTTATGTCAAATTTTGTCTTTGCGGGTGTAATGCTTGCGTTGTGGTATAAGCTTTTTCCGAACAGCATGCTTTATAAAAACGGAGTTGTTTATTTTGATATAAGCATAAGGGTTTTGCTGATAAGTGCGGTGATATGCTATGCAGTGCTCAGTCTTATCTCTACTCTTACAAGGAAAAAAATGCCCGCAAATACTGTGTATCAGGTTGAAATATGCAAAAACAATAAGAGTTTGCATGTGAAAGCGTTGCATGATACAGGATGCTTTATCAAAGAGAGTTTTTCGGGAAATCCTGCCGTTATTGTCGATAAAAAGGCGGTTGCGCCAATTATACCTGACGGTTTTGAAAACTGTTTTGATGATGCTGTGCAATGCATACAGTCAAAGGAAAAATTCAGGCTTATTCCTTATTCAACAGTAAAAAGCGGCGGAGTTTTCAAATCTTTTAAAAGCGATTGTATTAAAATATTTGACGGCGGAAAATGGCATACAGTAAAGGATGTTTATATAGCAGTCAGCGAACGGAGAATTACGGGTGAGTTTGATATGATAATCGGCACTCCTGTATTCGATTCAATAAATTATGAGGTGAAAAATTATGAATTTAAAGGGTAAATTAATTTTGCTTATTGCGAGAATAAAAGCGCATTTTTCGGGAATAGAGGTTGATTACATAAACGGGCCGGATACTTTGCCGCCACCTCTTACAAAAGACGAGGAAAATGTCTGGATGGCAAAGCTTTCTGACGGTGACGTGACTGCCAGAGAAACGCTGATAGTTCATAATCTGCGCCTTGTGGTTTACATTGCAAGAAAATTCGAGAGTACGGGCATTCAGATTGAGGATTTAATCTCTATAGGTACTATCGGACTAATCAAAGCCGTAAACACTTTTTGTCCCACTAAAAATATCAAGCTTGCAACCTATGCTTCAAGGTGCATTGAAAATGAAATTCTTATGTATCTGCGCAAAACAAACTCATCAAAAGCGGAAATTTCATACTATGAGCCGCTCAATATAGATTGGGACGGAAATGAATTGCTGCTCTCCGACGTGCTCGGTAGTGAGCCGGATGATGTATACAGAGATCTTGAGTTTGAAGATCAGAAGAAAAGACTGTACCGTATAATTGATTCACTTGATGAGCGTGAAAGAACAATCATGAAAATGCGCTTCGGTATAGGCGGTGCCCGGGAGCACACACAAAAAGAGGTGGCGGATATATTGGGAATATCGCAAAGTTATATTTCACGCCTTGAAAAAAGAATCATTGAAAGAATGAAAAAAGAGGTATGATAATATTAATAAAGCTTACTTGACAATTTTCTCTTTCTGGTATAATATGTTACTAACTAATCATTAAAATGGATTTGTATGGTCAAATATTAAATATTATCAGACAGGAAGTGGAACCAAAGTGAGTGAGAATTTAATTCAGTTTGTCCTTGAAGCGCAGAAAGGAAATGAAGATTCTTTTGCAAAACTCTATTCAAGAACTTTAAAAAGCTCTTATTATCTTGCCCTTAAGTTAACCGCTGATGCCATGCAGGCACAGGAGGTTCTTAAAAATGCGTATGCTCAGGCATTCTGTACTTTAACCAAGCTTAAGCGTCCTGAAGCTTTTGAAGCATGGATCAAACAGAAAGTTGCCGGAGCATATAAAGAAACCCAGAACTTTGTTTATTCTGATGCTGACGGCGATGTTTCTGCATTCAGGTCAGAGTTTTTGCCTGTATCAGTTCTTGCTGACGAAGCCCTCTCTAAGAGGATTGAAGAAGGTGTTGCATGCCTTCCCAAGGAGCAGAGAGCAGTTACAGTGCTTCATTATTATGTAGGCATGCCTACCGATTTTATTGCAAAGTTCCTCAGCGTTTCCGAAAGCACCGTTAATTCTCTGCTTGCAAAGGCAAGAACTGGCATTGTTGAGCTTCTTCCCAGGAATGATGAATCCCTTGCTGAGGAAAATCTCCCTGTTCTTACACGCATTTTTCAGAGCTCAGCTTCTAAGGTTGAGATTAATAATGAGCTTGTAAGAAGCGTTTTTATTTACGCTATTGATGCCTATGAGAATAAAGATAAGGTTGCAGAAGAAGTTCCCGAACAGCCTGCAAAAGAGCCTGCCAAGGATGAAACTGTTGCAGAGCCTGAAGAACAGCAGGATGAAAAGGCTGAGGAAACAAAAGATGATGATGTAAAGGCCGATGTTGACGATTCCGCTGAGCAGGATACTCAGCACGAAGACCCCTCTGATGATGAAACTGCTAAGGAGAATGAAGAACCGAGAACCATCATCATTGATAATAAAACCAAGCCCTCACAGGCTGTTGTAAGCGGTGAGGATATCTTTAAAGAGATTGATATGAGCCTTGTTCAGCTTGGCGCTTCTGCCGAGAGCGGACAGTCCGATGCACCCGTTTCTCAGGAATCATCGGGTGTTTATATCGGCAAGCCCAAAGCTCCTGCACAGGTATCGGCACATGAGGATACGGCAGTTGCTCAGTCTGAGTCAGACAGCGGTAAAAAGAAGCTTCAGCCCAAAACAATTATATATATTGCGCTTGCTGCTTTGCTTGTCATAGCTGTTGCTGTTTCTGCAATTCTCATTGCCGGTAAGGATAAAGGCGAAGAAAATCCTTCCGAGAATCAGACTGTTTCACAGCAGGGTGAAAATGTAAAATCTCTCTGGACTCCCGACATGTTCCCGGATTATGACGAGATTACTTATTTTAACGAAAAGTGCTGCGTTTTCAAATCGTCCGAAACCGGCAAATACGGTCTTATGGATTATCAGGGCAATGTTGTTCTTGAGCCCAACTATGTTGAATTTGTAAGATGCTCTCATGGCAGGGATTATACCCAGCGTGACAGTTATCATTATCTTGTCAGAATTGAAACAGGCGGAAGCCTTTATGAGATTTCCATGGTTGACTTTACCGTAAGCTCAACCGTACATGCTACCCACTCTTCCACAGGTGATGAGTTTAACGAGAGAAAATACAGTGAACGTGACCGTTATCATAACGGCTATGCCGCTGTAAGGGATGCCGAAACAGGCAAATGGGGTTATGTTTCACAGCAGAGCGACAAACTCGTTGTTGAATGCCTTTATGAGGCTGTAAATGACGGCCTTTCAAGCGAGCAGTACGCAATGGTTGACTATTGCCTTGCAGTTGATAACGGCATGGTAGCGGTCAGGAAGGGCGGCAAAATGGGCGTTGTTGATGTTTCAGGCAATGTGCTTGTTAATTTCGAGTATGACTCAATCCTCCAGGGTGATGCAGGTGTGTTTATTGCCTGCAAGAACGATATATGGGGCATACTTTGCGTAGGTCAGGCGGTTGATACCTTTGATTTACCCGAAACTACTCCTCAGGCTGGCAGCCTTGATGCTATTTATGAATACGCAACTCCTCTTACCGGCTCTTATGAAGTTGTTGACAGCACAGTAAATGTAAGAACTGAGCCCGGTGCAACCGGTGATGATACTCTCCTCGGTGAAATTGACGAAGGCACACTTGTTACCGTTGTTGCCGAGTATAAGGATGATAACGGCAAGAAGTGGATTTGCTTCGAGTATGAAGACGGCTACGGCTGGGCAAGAGCCACATATCTTGAAGAAGCAGGAATCTGATTGTAATTTAATATGTTTGCTATGAAGGGAAGAGCCTTTTGCGTGTTTTACAGAGAGCGGGGCATTTGCTGAGATACCTGCAAACCTCCGGCTGAGGCAGCCATCCCTGAGCATCTGCTGCGATGAGCGGCGGCGTATGCGGCGTTAACGTTATGAGTGGTGCATTTGCGCAATTTGGGTGGTACCGCGGTCGGCAGACCGTCCCATTTGATTGTGTAACTGCACCTTTTTGCAATTTTTTAAATAACGGGTGTTTTACCCAAAAGGAGATATATATTATGAAATGGACATCACTTAATGAACTCAGAGAAAAGTATCTGTCGTTTTTTGAATCAAAGGAACATCTGAGAATGCCCAGCTTTTCACTTGTTCCTCAGGGAGACAAAAGTCTGCTTCTTATTAATGCAGGCATGGCTCCTCTTAAAAAGTATTTTACGGGTGAGCTTACCCCTCCCAAAAACAGAGTTACAACCTGCCAGAAGTGCATCAGAACTCCCGATATTGAGCGTGTCGGTATCACAGCACGTCACGGCACATATTTTGAAATGCTCGGCAATTTCTCCTTCGGTGATTACTTCAAGCACGAAGCAACTGCATGGGCATGGGAGTTTTTTACAAAAGTTCTTGAAATTCCTGAGGACAAGCTCTATGTAAGCGTTTATCTTGAGGATGACGAGGCTTATGATATATGGACTGAGGAAATCGGCGTTAAGCCCGATCACATGGTCAGATTCGGCAAGGAAGATAACTTCTGGGAGCACGGCGCAGGTCCCTGCGGTCCCTGCTCAGAGATTTACTTTGACCGCGGCGAAAAATTCGGATGCGGCAGCCCTGACTGTAAGGTAGGCTGCGAATGTGACCGTTTTATCGAAGTATGGAATCTTGTTTTCACTCAGTTTGAAAATGACGGCAACGGCAATTACACAAAGCTTAAGAGCTGTAATATTGATACAGGCATGGGTCTTGAGAGACTTGCTTGCGTTATGCAGGGTGTTGACAATCTTTTTGAGGTTGACACTGTTCAGAATATAATGAAGCATGTTATTGAAATTGCCGATGTCAAATATCACGATAATGAAAAGAACGATATTTCCCTCAGAGTTATTACTGACCATATCAGAAGCACAACTTTCATGATCGGCGACGGTGTTATGCCTTCAAACGAGGGCAGGGGATACGTTCTTCGCCGCCTTCTCAGAAGAGCGGCAAGGCATGGCAGACTCCTCGGTATTGACGGCACTTTCCTTTACAAGGTATGTGAAACCGTCATTAAAGAGAATGCAGATGCTTATCCCAATCTTGTTGAAAAACATGACCTTATTGTTAAGGTTATCAAAGCGGAAGAAGAAAGCTTTAATAAAACTATTGATACAGGTCTTGTTTTGCTTGAAAACCTCATCGCTCAGAATACAGACGGAATTCTCAGCGGTGCCGATGCCTTCAAACTTCAGGATACATTTGGCTTCCCCATTGACCTGACAAAAGAGCTCCTCGAAGAAAGAGGAATGAGCGTTGATATTGATGAATATAAGCGCCTTTATGCTGAAAGTAGAGCTGCTGCACGTGCTGCCCGTAAGGATGCAGGTGCTGAGGCATGGAAAGGCGGACAGGCATCACTCAAGGATATAGCAACTACTGAATTCCTTGGTTACAATCTTCTTGATGACGGCTCATCTTATTGCTCTTGCAGCGACTGTGTTGTTAAGGCAATTATTGTTGACGGCGAAAGAGCAGAAAGTGTTACTGCAGATACAAATGCCGTTATTATTCTTGATAAAACAGCATTTTATGGCGAGAGTGGCGGTCAGGTTGGCGACACCGGCGTTATAAAGACTGATGCAGGCGCTATTTTTGAAGTTACCGCAACCAACAAAACTCCCGACGGAATCATTCTTCACATAGGCAAGCTTGTCGCTGGTGATTCAATCGCTGTTGGCGAAAAAGCTTTTGCTGCAATTGACGTAAGCAGACATGAAAAGATTATGAGAAATCACACTGCTGCTCATCTTCTTCAGGCTGCGCTGCGTGAACAGCTCGGTTCTCATGTTGAGCAGGCAGGTCAGCTTGTAAATGACACAGCAATGAGATTTGACTTTACTCATTTTTCTGCTCTTACCGGCGAAGAACTTGCCGCAGTTGAAAGCAAGGTTAATGAAATTATCCTTGCTGCATTACCTGTTTCAAGTACCGAAATGCCAATTGAGGAAGCTAAAAAGCTTGGCGCTATGGCTCTTTTCGGTGAAAAATACGGTGATGTTGTACGTGTTGTAAAAGCAGGCGAGTTTTCAACCGAGCTTTGCGGCGGTACTCATGTAAACAACACCGGCAAGCTTGGTCTTTTCAAAATAGTTTCCGAGTCCTCTGTTGCTGCAGGCGTACGCAGAATTGAGGCTGTTACAGGCTACGGCGTGCTTGATTATATTGCAAAAAATAACTCTTTAATCAATAATACCGCTGCGGCTATGAAGCTTGCAAATGTTTCTGAGCTTGATAAAAAAGCCAATGCTCTTATGGCAGACCTTAAGGCAAAGGAAAAGGAAATCGAGCAGCTTCGTGCTGAGCTTTCACAGCTTAAAACAGGCGACCTTATGAGCGGTGCTGTTGATCTTGGCGGAGTAACCCTTATTGCCACT
>JAZSIQ010000126.1:0-9497 GCA_045533875.1 Acutalibacteraceae bacterium
ATGGTTTTCGGCAACGATTTCCTTGTTTTTTCACTCCAGCTGAGCCATTTCGGCATGACCCCCGCTCAGGATGAATTCAGAGCATGGCCGTCACCCGTGGGAGTTTTCAATTTTTACCGTTACAAAGATAATTGCGGCTACGATATGACTCTTGAGGGCGCCGCAAAGCTCAACGAGCAAATCAAGGTTTCACCCGATACCTATTATTACTCATACACAACAGTATCTACCGAAGAAGGTCTTTTCGGCAGGCAGAAGCCTGTTTCCTCCCTCAACCCAATATTCTATATTTCTTCCGCAATGATTTCCGTAACCAACGGCTTCAAAGTGGACGGAATAAAAATGGAGGGTGACTGGACCGTACACGACGGTATAGTCCCCCTTGCCTCCGCACTTTATCCTGACAGCAACAAAGACGTTGCTCTCAGCTACGAAAAAGCCCTTGCCGAAAATCAGAAAATCGAAAAAGGCAAATGGTATTATTTTGAACCTATGTATAATATGGACCACTTTGATTTCTGCGGCACAAAGGATTACCCGGAAGGCTTTGAAGAATTCTATTTCGGTCTGGTTGAAAACGCAAACAGCAGATAACGGAATTTTAAAAAACGGTTTACAGAGGCATTCAACTCTCTGCAAACCGTTTTTTCTTTTTATTATGATTCATTTACAAGCTTACCGCAGATATGCTCAGGTGTCAATTTCAATATAATTGTTGCCTTTGCATAATCCGAGATTTCCTTTTTGATATATTCCTCATCCTGTGTAAATTTAAGGCTGAGCCGTGTTGATATATCGGTAATCACGTCCATATCATCAATAATTTCCATTCTGCCGAAAACAATAACGCTTTTTACATCAAGTGCCCAGTTATCCCCGTTGCGGCTTCCTTTATCAAACACACAGAATGAAACCTTGTTATTCTTTTCAATGCACTCAAATCTGTATCCGCCCTTACCGCTGTGAAAATAGATGCAGCCGTCATTCTCATTATAGTAATGATTCATCGGCATCGCATAGGGATATCCGTCATCGCCCGAAACACTGAGCACTCCCCTTGTTTCGTTTTTGAGTACTTCAAAACAGACATCATCGGGAAGTTTCTGCTTCTTTCTTCTTAATTCCCTGAACATTTTCAAACACCTCCATACGCATTTTCAATCCGTACTGTCGGTTTCGCAAAGCGGCTTTTTGTATATTCCGAAAATAACGTCTTTGCGTCCCACGTGTCTGAGCACATAAAAAGTCATATAAATATCCGTATAGCTTGATATACAGGACATAATAAGCAGGTAAACGAAATACAGCCTGAGCAATCCTCCCGTAAAAGCAACTAAAACGGCAAAAATCACCGCAAACACAACAAAGGGAGTAATCAGACAAACTATTTGCTGTGCCCTTGTCATATATCCGTTATAAACAGCCGATACCGCTCCCTGACCGTAGGTGATAATGCATCTGTCGTCAAGCTTTCCCTTTGACATAACCAGCAGATGCAAAAGCTCGTGAAGAGGCACAACTATAATAATCAGCGTTAAAAGCGCAGATACCGACGTTATAATCACGTTCACCTTTCCGTAAGCCGCCAGCTCTTCCTTAAAAACTCTTGCAAGCACAAAAAGCAAAGCAATAAACACGTATCCCATAATTCTTGCGGGCGTTTTAACCTTTTCCCAATGGTACCACTTTGTAAAACCGTTTTCTTCGGTTATTCCGTTTGCTTCATAAGCACACTGCGCTTTCTTCTGAAATTTCATAGTACACCCCTGTTGAGATTTTTACTCAAAAATTTTAATTATTCTTTTGAATTCATAGCTTTTTCTGAACTCTTCGGAAAAAGGATACTCGTTTAAAAATCTGCCTTTCATACGCTCGCACATTGTTTTACCGTACTTTGTTTTCTTATAAATATGGCCCTCCATAAGCAATGCACCGTGCTCGCTCTCTCCCGGCATTTCATCGTGCTTTTTCGACTCAACCGCACATTTTTCCAGATAGAAAAGCGCCTTCTCTTTTTCTCCGTTTTCAAAGCACAGCCGTCCCAGGTCACCAAGCATATATATCACCGAGCGGTAGCAATAACCGTAATTTCCATCCTCGTAAAATTCATCAAGAATCCTCAATGCCTTTTCCGCTGCTTTGATTCTGTATTCAACAGAAAACTCATTGTTATAATTTATCAGATTATTCACCGTGCCGAGAAAAATAAGCATCTCACTGCCCAGAGCGTTTTTGCAGGCATCAAAATGGTCGTTCTTCGGAAGATTAATTACTGTCATCAGATATTCCTTGCTGTTAATCATATTAGGCATTTCATCAGCAATTTTCATCTTCTTTTCAACGTATTTTACATTTCCCGTAACGTAACCCAGAGTATTATAATACATACACACCAGACGCTTTGCCTGAATTCTTATCTGGTCATCGGTGCAGTAGCTCAGGATTTTACCGTAGATTGCTTCAACCTCTTCAACAATGCTTTCAGAATCCGCATCGGCACCTGATTTTTCATAAATAAGCAGCTCAAGATAACGCACAAGCAAATCATACTCTCCGGGGAATTCCTTCACAGCTTTGCTCATCTGTTCAAGGACATAAGGAGTATTCTTCATACGCAAATCGTTGTATTCATCGATATATTTTTTAATTCTTTTCTGCTTTTCAATATCATCTCTGCCCATAAGTTCATCAAAGCTTACATCAAAAAATGATGCGATTGCAGGCAACAACGTAATATCGGGGTAGCTTTCCCCTCTCTCCCAACGGCTTACGCTTTGAAACGTTACCCCCAAAAACTCAGCAAGCGTTTCCTGTGTAAGCTTTCTGTCAAGCCTTAAGCGTTTGATGTTTTCGCCAATGTTAACCATAGATTTTACCACCTTAATTAAATATGACTGATCAGCTTGACTTCATAATATACCATAATTTCTCACAAAACAATAACTTATTCAGAGAAACAAATTCACTTATAAAGTGAATTTTTCAATCGCCGCGTTTATCGCAAGACAAAAAAAGAGCCGAGGCACACATACCTCGACTCTCTCTGGTGGAACAGATGCAACCGTAGCAGAACATTAAGTTTACAACATATGTTTGAGTTGTTTTTTTAATTAAATCATATTAATCCTTTTATATTCTGCAATATCTTCAAGGCGGCAATCCAATATTTCGCATAGTTTGTCAAGTGTAAACGAACTGACGTTATCGTTTTTTCTCAGTCTGTCAAGTTGACCTGTACTGAATTTATAATCTTTTATCAATTTATATTGAGAGATTCCTTTTCTTTTCATAGTATCCCACAGCTTGTCATAAACAATCATCGAAAAGCCCTCCCTTCAAATATTCTACAATTATAGAATATTTGATTGCCGCTCTCTTGACAATAGCCCGTATTCGGGCTATAATTGAGTTAAAGATTTTTGTTAAAAGAGGAGGATTTCAAAATGGAAAACAACACAAACAATAACCTTAAGCCTGCAGAATCTGCTGATATCGTCAATGAAGAAAGCAATGATACCGTTACTACAGAAAACAATAATATTTCTGCTATGGAATCTAACGATGTGAATATAACTTGTTCGGCTACCGATAAAACTACAAACGAAAGCTTTGCACAAAAACTAAATAAAAGGATAGATAAGAAAACTAAAATTATTGCTGTTGCACTTGTATTTGTATTGATTATTACATCGATCATCATCGGAACAAGCGGATTCAAAGAATCTAAAGATTTAGTTGTTTGTTCGACATATTATAATGTTGAAGACAAGCAGTGTCATTTTTGCGTAAAAAACATTGGTGATGAACAGATTGTAAAATTTAAAGTTGCAATTGTTGGTTATAATTCAAGCGGATACATGCTTCATTTGGGCGAAAGCTCAACATATATGACAGAAGAATTTGATATAAACATCTTCCCTAAAGACATTTATATCAATGATAATAGTATTCGCAATTTGCAAGAAAACATAAAATATATTAAAGCTACAGTTATAGAAACAACCTATTTTGATGGTGATAAATGGGAATCTTCAGATCCTGATAAATGGGTAAAAAAATTACCCAAAAATCTTGATATCGAGTCTTTCAAAAAAAATATGTTTCTTAACGCAAGTAAGGCAAAGTATATCCCATATTTAGAAATCGGAAGCGAATTCACCTTAGAAAGAGAAAGCTACCGTTACTACGGAGACTATGACATCACTTTAGACTTTAAAAATACAGGTGATAAAAATATCTCTAATTACAAAATAGTCTGTGCTGGATTTGATTCAGAGTATAACGCTGTAACATTATCAAATGGATTCATTTCAGATAACGCTATGCTTTTAGAAGCCAACAAAAACGAACTAAAAATACACACAGGGAAATCTTTAGGCGTAATTTTTTATGATGCCATAGACAATTTAGCATCTGAATTAGATATAATTGTGTATTCAATCGAATTTGATGACGGAACAACATGGACAAATGAGTATGCTTTAGAATGGCTGAATGCAAATGAATATAATTATATGCAATATTCAGAATATATCGATTCGTTGAAAACAACAAGTAATTAATAAGGCATGCAGAACACAGTACACATAACAAAAGAGAGCCAAGGTTTAAAACCTTGGCTCTCTTTTCTGTTTTGCATAGGCTCGGAACCCTTACGGCGAAATCGCCTTTAAAAAAATAAGTGTTCATCCAATGCCTGTTTGGTGGACGCTAACGGACTTGAACCGCTGACCTCCCGCACGTCAAGCGGAAGCTCTACCAGCTGAGCTAAGCGTCCGTGGCTGAGTTGCAGGAGTTATTATATATTACAATATATTAAATTGTCAATAGCAAATTGAAATATTTTTTGCTTTCACCGTGAAAACAGAAAATCCGCAAACAGCAGCCCCGCAACGCCCGGTAAGCCACATATTACACACGTTGCGATGCTAAGGGTATTAACCGCTATACCGATACCTGTTACGCCTCCAAGCAGGTTTACGGCAGACATAGCAGCTATGCCCTGTAATGCAGAAACCGTAAAAGCTTTCCCTCCGCCCCGTTTCATAATCCGCCATATAAGCAGCATACCGCCAAGCAAAGCAAAAGCAATCAGAAAAACCTTCAAACCTGTTCCCATAACTCCTCCTCAGGGTTAATTAAAAACTGATACAATATCACACTCAATCCCCTGCTCTCTTGCAAGCTGAAGCAAAAACCTGTATCTTGCCCTGAGGGACTGTATTTCATAAATCACCGAATCAAGCATTACCTCGTTGGATTCATTTTCAAATCTGTTATATGCCGACTCAAGTTCAATTCGCGTTTTTCGTATTTCCTCAACCATCTGCGCCTCACGCAGTTCTTCTTTTGTAGGCATTCTTACCTTTTTACGGTAAATTTCTTTTGTTTTTTCTAAAATATTTTTCATTTTTTCGCCCTCCTGTAAATATTACTATGGTAATTGTTGGCGAGGTATGATAAAATAATACAGAATATTGAAAAATTTAAGTAAAGGATTAAGGTATCTGCTATGAATTTTTATCCCTTTAAGCTCAAACCCTTTGTTTCCGAAACAATATGGGGCGGCACAAGATTAATTGAAGAATACGGCGTTATAACCGAAAAAGACAATGCGGCGGAAGGCTGGATGCTTTCCTGCCATGAATCAGGACTCTGCCACATAGATAACGGCCCACTCACAGGCAAAACCCTCAGAGAAATATTCCTTGAGAATCCCGAAATCTGCGGAGAAAACGCAAAGAATTTTTCAGATTTCCCCATCCTTATTAAATTTATAGATGCAAAGGATGACCTCTCCGTTCAGGTTCACCCCACAGCAGAATACTGCAAGGCAACAGGCAAAGGAGAAAGCAAAACCGAGTGTTGGTATGTACTTGATACTGCACCGGGTGCAAGCCTTCTGCTTGGATTCAAAGAAAAAATCAGCAGCGAAGAATTCAAAACCGCCATTGAAGAAGGCAAGGTGCTTGACTGCATTGAAAGAGTCAATGTAAAGAAGGGCGATTTCTTCTTTATTGAATCAGGAACTTTACACGCTATCTGTAAAGGTGTTTTGCTTGCAGAGGTTCAGGAAAGCTCCAACACAACCTACAGAATTTTCGACTATAACAGACCCGGAAAGGACGGTAAACCAAGGGAATTGCATGTTCAGGATGCTGTTGCGGTCACAAAATGTGAGCCTTATGCATCTCCTGAGTTTTGTAAAGATAATTCACTTTACAGCGGAGCAAAAAAAGAGCTTGCAGACTGTCCTCTTTTCAAAGTATCCGAGCTCAATATTTGCGGCGGATTCTCGCTGCTTGCGGATGAAAAATCCTTCGTTTCGCTCCTTGTGCTTGAGGGTGAAGGCACACTTTCCGCTTCATCGGGTGCACTTTCGCTCAAAAAGGGTGACAGCGTATTCATTCCCGCTTCTTCAGGCATAATAGGCCTTGAAGGCAATATGAGAATTTTGGAAACCACAATTTAAGGTAAGGTATAAAATGGCAACAGTCAGCGCACAAAACTTAACAATGGACTTTGCAGGCAAAATCCTCTTTCACGATGTTTGCTTTGAAGTGCATCCGGGTGAGCACGCAGGTCTTATCGGAGCCAACGGTACGGGTAAAACCACGCTTTTCAAGCTCATTAAAGTCGAGCTTGAAGCTACCGAGGGCAACCTTTTTATATCAAAAAACATAAAAGTAGGCTATCTGGAGCAGCATGCCTGCGCAGGCTCAAAACGTGCCGTTATTGATGAAGCCATAAGTGTTTTTGAGCCACTTATGAGGATTGAAGCTGAGCTTGACGAAATTGCACTCTCTATTGATGACAGAATGGGTGATATTCAGGCTCTTATTGAGCGCCAGCAGGAGCTTTATGAAAAATTCGAAGCACAGGGTGGGCTCACCTACAAAAGCCGAACCCGCTCCGCCCTGCTCGGTCTTGGCTTTGAAGAAAGGGATTTATTCATCCCCTGTGATAAGCTCAGCGGCGGTCAGCGCTCAAAGCTGAGCATGTGTAAGCTTTTGCTCAGCGATTCCGATTTGCTTTTGCTTGACGTGCCTACCAACCACCTGGAGACTGCCGCAACGGAATGGCTGGAAGGCTTTCTTCTCGCTTTCAAAGGCTCGGTTATTGTAATTTCACACGACAGATATTTCCTTGATAAGGTCACGGATAAAACCTTAGAGCTGTCTCACGGAGTTATGCACTCCTCAAAAGGCGGATACACCCGATATATGCAATTAAAGGAAGAACGAATCGAAAGCGAAAGGCGCCGCTACGAAAACGAGATGGCTGAAATCAAGCGCCTTGAAGCGATGATTGCAAAGCAGATTGAATTCGGCCAGGAGCGCAACTATATAACCATTGAAAGTAAAAAGAAAATGATTGAGCGCAAAAAAGCGGCATTGGTTGTGCCGGAAGGCAAAAGCGCCGCTGTGCGCATCAAATTTGCCCCCGTTGCTCAGACGGGAAACGAAGTGCTCAATGTAACCTCGCTTTCCAAATCCTTTTCAAACAAAACCCTCTTTGAAAACGCAGATCTCCATATAAGGAAAGGCGAAAGAGCTTTTATTCTCGGACCTAACGGCTGCGGTAAAACCACATTTCTTCGTATTCTTACCAAACAGGCTTCAGCGGATTGGGGAAGCTTTTCCTTTGGCGCAAATGTCAAAACAGGATATTTCGACCAGAGCTTAGAGAATATAACAGGCGGTAAAACGGTAATTGATGAAATATGGGATGAACACAAAAGCTTTACCGAAACCACGGTACGCAATTACCTCGCCATGTTCCTTTTCAGAGGGGACGACGTTTTCAAACAGGTTGACAATCTCAGCGGTGGCGAAAAGGCAAAGCTCTGCCTGCTAAAGCTTATGCTTTCGGGCGCAAATGTGCTTTTGCTTGACGAGCCTACCAATCACCTCGACATCCCGTCAAGGGAAGCTCTTGAGGATTCGCTGAGCGATTTTGACGGAACGGTTATCGCCGTTTCGCACGACAGATACTTTATAAACAAGCTCGCTTCCCGAATATATCACCTCACAAAAGAGGGATTTGAAAAATCGGATGGCGGCTACGACGATTATATTCAGCGCCTTGCGGCAAACGCTCTTGTAAAAGAAACCAAAGCCGCTCCAAAGGTCAACGAATACAAGCTTCGCAAAGAGCGTGAAAGCGAAATCAACCGCCTTAAAGGCAAAATCACCAGAGGCGAAGCAAAGATTGATGAGCTTGACAGTGAAATTTCCGCTCTCAATGACGCTCTTTCAACCCCTGAAATTTCATCGGATTACAGCAAGCTGATGGAAACCACTCAGAAAATCGAAAAGCTTACCGCTGAGCAGGAAGCACTTATGGGCGAGTGGGAGCAATGGAATCTGCGCCTCAGCGAGCTTACAGAATAATATCATAAGGAATCTTTACAATGCTTGAAATAAAACCGTATTGCGATACTTACAAAGAGGATTTGCGTGAGGTTTGCCTCAATACGGCATTTCCTCAGGCTCACGAGCCGAAATACCGCAATTATCTGTTAAACACTTACTGCGATTATTACCTTGAAAACGAAGCGTCAAGCTGCTTTGCCGCAGTTGATGAAAACGGTGTTGCTCAGGGTTATATTCTGTGCGCTCCGTGCTATGAGAAATACCGCAAGCTTGTCCGCCCTTATTCAAAGCAGGCGGCAAAGTCAGGTATTGATATGGCACTCGAGGGTATAAGCGAGCGCGCTGTGCTTGCGGCTTTTTCAAGGCTGTACCCCGCCCATCTTCACATTGACATCAACCCCGGATTTCAGGGGCAGGGCACAGGCGCAAAGCTTATGAACACCTTGCTTTCGCATCTTAAAAATACAGGTGTAAAAGGTGTTATGCTAATTGTTGGCTCAGGCAATAAGGGAGCAATCAAATTTTACCTGAAATGCGGTTTTAGAAAGACCGCTAAGTTAGGCCCCGGCACGGTAATGACTTATAAGTTAGGATGATATTAAAATGCTTAAATTTGCAGTTATCGGAACAAGCTGGATTACACAATCCTTTATAGACGGAGCAAGGCTTGACAATAAGATGCAGCTGAGCGCCGTATATTCAAGAAGCGAAGAAAAAGGGCGTGAATTTGCTCAAAAGAACGGCATTGACCGTGTTTTCACATCTCTTGACGAACTTGCAGACAGCGATGTTGACGCAGTATATATTGCAAGCCCCAACTCGCTCCATGCCTCACAGAGCGAAATCATGCTCAAGGCAGGTAAACATGTTTTGTGCGAAAAGCCGATAACCGTTACCCCTGACGAGCTTGTTTATCTTCAGGGGCTTGCAAGGAAAAATTCCGTAATCTATGCGGAAGCAATTATGCATATGTATAACCCTGCCAGAAAGCTTCTGAGGCAAGCTATGGAAAGAATCGGTCACATCACCAGTGCACACTTTGATTTTTCGCAGCTTTCCTCCAAGTATCCCGCATACAAAAGAGGCGAACTGCCCAATATCTTTAACCCCGCTCTTGCCACG
>JAZSIQ010000114.1:0-4367 GCA_045533875.1 Acutalibacteraceae bacterium
TTGATATTGATTTCTGCTATGAACGCAGAGGTGAGGTTATTGATTATGTTGTTGAAAAGTACGGAAGCGACCATGTTGCCCAGATTGTAACCTTCGGCACCCTTGCGGCAAAGGCGGCAATACGGGATGTCGGCAGGGTTATGGGGCTTTCCTATGCTGTTGTTGACAATGTTGCCAAGCAGGTGCCCCACAAGCTTAATATTTCGCTCGATGAGGCTCTTGCCGTGTCGGCTGATTTCAAAGCTCTTTATGAAAGTTCCGATGAAATGAGGGAGCTTATTGATATGGCGCGCAAGGTGGAAGGCATGCCAAGGAATGCGTCCACTCACGCAGCGGGAGTCGTTATTACGCATGACCCGGTTTCTGCCTATGTTCCGCTTGCCAAAAATGACGATACGGTTGTAACTCAGTTCCCGATGACCACTCTTGAAAGCCTCGGTTTGTTAAAGATGGATTTCCTCGGGCTGAGAACGCTTACGGTAATTGAAGATACCGTTAAAATGATAAGGAAAAAGCAGCCCGATTTTTCCATTGATAATGTTGATGTAACCGATTCCGGAGTTTTCGAAATGCTCTGCACGGGTCAGACCGAGGGAGTGTTTCAGTTTGAATCTGCAGGCATGCGCAATGTTCTCATGAATCTCGGCCCTGAAAGCCTTGAGGATATGATAGCCGTTATTGCGCTTTATCGTCCGGGACCCATGGATTCCATTCCCGAATATATAGCGAACCGTCACAACCCCGAAAGAATCAGGTATAAAGTGCCCGCTTTAAAAGGAATTCTTGATGTTACAAACGGATGCATTGTGTATCAGGAGCAGGTTATGCAGATTTGCCGTGAGCTTGCGGGCTATTCATACGGCAGAGCCGACCTTGTAAGACGAGCCATGTCAAAGAAAAAGCACGATGTTATGGAGAAGGAACGTCAATACTTTGTTTACGGCATCGTTAATGAAAAGGGCAAGATTGAATGTGAAGGCGCCGTAAGGCGAGGAATTGACGAAGCGGTTGCCAACAGCATTTTTGACGAAATGGCATCTTTTGCCTCCTATGCTTTCAATAAAGCTCATGCCGCCGCTTATGCGTATGTTGCATATCAGACCGCATGGCTCAAATGCTATTATCCCAGGGAATTGCTTGCCGCAACGCTTACAAGTTTCCTTGACAGAACGGATAAAGTAACCGAGTATATAGGCGAATGTCAGCGGCTTAAGGTAAATGTGTTGCCGCCTCATGTGAATATGAGCGGTGCAGGTTTTACTGTAGAGGGCGAGAATATCCGTTTCGGTCTGCTTGCTATCAAAAATCTCGGCAATGCGCTTATTAACAGCATTGTTGAGGAGCGCAGCAAAAACGGTAATTTTACAAGCTTTTATAATTTCTGCCGCCGCCTGTATTCGAAGGAATTTAATCGCAGAGCTGTTGAAAGCCTTATTAAGAGCGGAGCGCTGGATAATCTTGGCGCAAACAGGCGCTCGCTTATGCTTGCTTTACCCGAAATTCTTGAGGATTTGGAAAATTCCAAACGTCGCAATGTTGACGGTCAGATAGGCTTTTTTGATATTCTTTCCGTGAGTGCCTCTGAATCCGTATCTTCTGATGACAGCTATGAAATACCTTTTGCTCAGGAATATGCGCACGATGTGCTTCTCAGGGGAGAGAAAGAGGTGACGGGACTTTATCTTTCCGGCCATCCGATGAGTGAGTTTCTTGCCCTTTCGGAGCATCTGAAAACAGCAAAAACCTCCGATCTTACGGCGGGCGAATCAACGCTTTATAAGGATAATGAAAAAGTGAGCCTTCTGTGCATGGTGGCAGGTGTTAAAAAGAAGCTTACCAAAAGCGACACAACCATGGCGTTTATTACCGCCGAGGATGTTTACGGAAGCATAGAGGTTATTGTTTTTGCAAAGCAGCTTATGGAGTATTCCCATCTTATTCAGCAGGGAAGCATTCTGCTTATTCACGGCAGGCTCAGCTTGCGGGAGGATGAAGAAGCAAAGCTTGTTTGCGAAATGATTGAGCCTTGCCCGCCTAATGTAATACCTCAGAAGGAGAAGGTAAAGCCCGAACCTCCCAAGAAAAAGCAGCGCAGAGGCTTGTTTCTCAGATTTGATACAGTTTCTTCGCCGCAGATTGCCGAGTGCGAAAAGCTGCTTGCCATTTTTGACGGCAATGTGCCGCTGTATTATTATTTTGTTGATAAAAAGGAATATAAGCAGTTCGGTACTTCGAGAAGCGTTGATGTGAATTCTGTTTTGCTCAGAGAGCTGTCAAAAATCCTCGGCGCAAACAATGTTATTTATAATGAATAATATTGACAAACTAATATATATTTTATAAAATAATTGGTGGCAATTAACGCAAATGAAAGGAGTATTTATATATGGAAAAGAAGATTAATGCAATTGCTATTCTTACAAGCGGCGGCGATGCCCCCGGCATGAATTCCGCTGTTTATGCAGCAGCTAAAACAGCCTGCGCAAAGGGTCTTAAGGTTTACGGTGTAAGATACAGCTACTGGGGTCTTACAAACGATATTGACAATTGCCTTATAGAGTTCAATGTAAACAACATCGGCGATATTCTCAATCAGGGCGGTTCTTACCTTCGCTCCATGAGATTCAAGGAGTTTTACAAGGAAGAGCACATGCAGAAGGCTATTGCCAACTGCCGTGACAAGGGTATTGACGGCCTTGTAGTAATCGGCGGTGACGGTTCCTTCAGAGGTGCCCGTGACCTTACTCTCAGGGGTCTTCCCTGCATCGGTATTCCCGGCACTATCGACAATGATATCCCCAGCTCTGATTATACCCTCGGCTACGATACCTGCCTTAATACAATCAAAACTCTCTGCGCTTCCCTTTGCGATACCATTTCTTCAAATGACCGTTGCATGGTAGTTGAAATTATGGGCAACAAGTGCAGCGACCTTACCGTAAACGGCGGCATTGCAACCGGCGCTACCGCTATTGTTGTTCCCGAAATTATGGAAAGCATTAACAACGACGCTTCAGGCTTTGTTGTTGAAAAAATCAGAAAAGCCCGTGAACTCAGAGAGGCTCAGGGTACATCCGCAGGCGATATCAAAAAGTTCTATCTTGTGCTCGTGGCAGAAAAGATGCCCGGCGTAAATGTTGCGGACATCGCTTCGGCTGTTGAGAAGGAGCTCGGAATCGAGAGCCGTTCAATCGTTCTCGGTCACCTTCAGAGAGGCGGCACACCTTCATCCTTCGATGTTATCATGGGTTGCCGTATGGGTAACAAGGCAGTTAAGCTTCTTATGGACGGCATCAGCAACAGAGTAGTAGTAAGAAAGGGCTCCGATATCGTTGATTACGATATTCTTGAAGCTCTTGATATGAAGACTCCCTTTGATTATGACCTTCTTGAGATTGCCAACGAGCTTGGCGTGTGATTGGAGAAAAATAAATGTCAAATGAAGAATTCCTGAGTCTGCGCAGGCAGATTATTGAAAAGGATTTTTCGTTTCTCAATGATATGCAAAGAAAGGCGGTTCTTTCTACGGAAGGGCCGCTTTTGGTTCTTGCAGGAGCGGGAAGCGGAAAAACCACAGTTCTGGTTAACAGAGTTGCGAACATAATGAAATACGGCAGGGCATACTTCAGCGATGAATGCTACGGTTCGCCCGATGCTGCTCAGCTTGCATTGCTTCGCGCCAAAGCAACAGGAGTTGATATTGATGCTTTTGATGTTGAACATCTTCTGAGCGTTGATGCCGCAAGGCCGTGGCAGGTGCTTACGATTACATTTACAAATAAGGCGGCAACTGAGCTTAAGGAACGCCTTGTCAAGATGCTCGGCGAACAGGCAAACGATATCTGGGCGAGCACCTTCCATTCATGCTGTGTGCGTATTCTGCGCCGTTATGGTGACAGATTGGGTTACTCCTCCAACTTCACCATTTACGATACCGATGATTCCAAGCGTGTTATTAAGGATTGCACCAAATCGCTCGGGCATGATGAAAAGATTTTTGCCCCCAAGGCGGTGATGGCGCAAATAAGCTCCGCCAAGGATAAGCTTATTGACCCCAAGGAGTTTACAAAGCAGAATTATAACGATATCAGGCTTCGCCATATAGGCGAGATTTACGAATCCTACCAGAAGCGCCTGCTTTCAAGCGATGCTATGGACTTTGATGATCTTATAGTGAACACGGTAAAGCTTCTGGCAAACGATGCTGAGGTAAGGGAACATTACCAGCGACAGTTTAAATATGTAATGGTTGATGAGTATCAGGATACCAGCTTTGCGCAGTATCAGCTCGTTTCCCTGCTTGCAGGCGGCTACAATAATCTGTGTGTAGTAGGTGACGATGACCAGAGTATTTATAAATTCAGAGG
>JAZSIQ010000082.1:0-15302 GCA_045533875.1 Acutalibacteraceae bacterium
CTTTGTACATATTGTTGGAACGGAAAGGAATAAAAAATTATGCATACTAATTCTAAATCAGACAGCTACGCAGCAGCAGGCGTTGATATTACAGCTGGTTACAAAGCTGTTGAATTAATGAAGACTCACATTGCCCGCACCCTTTCAGGCGGCGCTCTTTCTGATATCGGCGGTTTTGGCGGTCTCTTTGAGCTTGATATGACCGGCATTACCAAGCCTGTTCTTGTAAGCGGAACTGACGGTGTTGGCACAAAGCTTAAGCTTGCTTTTCTTATGGACAAGCACGATACAGTAGGCATCGACTGCGTTGCAATGTGCGTAAACGATATCATTTGCTGCGGTGCGAAGCCTCTCTTCTTCCTTGATTATATTGCTTGCGGCAAGAATTATCCTGAGAAGATTGCTCAGATTGTTGCCGGTGTTGCCGAGGGCTGTGTTCAGTCCGGCTGTTCACTCATCGGCGGCGAAACCGCCGAAATGCCCGGCTTCTATCCTATTGACGAATACGACCTTGCAGGTTTCTCTGTAGGTGTTGTTGATAAATCAAAGGTTCTTGATAACAGCAAAATCAAAGAGGGCGATGCAGTTATTGCTCTTCCCTCAAGCGGCGTTCATTCTAACGGTTTTTCGCTCGTAAGAAAGGTTTTCGATGTAGAAAACAGCGATATCAAGTCTCCTGTTGCAGAGCTTGGCGGCAAGTCAATCGGTGAAACACTTCTTACTCCCACAAAAATCTATGTTAAGCCCATTCTTGCTCTTATTGATGAGGTTGAGGTTAAAGCTGTTTCCCACATTACCGGCGGTGGTTTCTATGAGAACATTCCGAGAAGCATTCCTGACGGCTTCGGTGCCAAGATTAAGAAGAGTGACATCAGAATTCTTCCTATCTTTGACCTTATCGCAAAAACCGGCAACATTGATGAACGCGATATGTTCAACACTTTCAATATGGGTGTTGGTATGAGCGTTGTTGTTAATGCCGAAGATGCCGACAAGGCTGTTGAGATTCTTAAAGCAAACGGCATTGATGCTTATGTAATGGGTGAAATCATCAAGTCGGATGAAAAGGTTATCATTGAATGATAAAAGGAGACAGGCCTATGAAAAAGGCTAAAATTGCTGTTCTTGTATCGGGCGGGGGCACCAACCTTCAGGCGCTCATTGATGCGCAGGAAAGCGGTATAATTAAAAACGGAGAAATAGTGCTTGTTGTTTCAAGCAATCCTTCGGCCTATGCTCTTGAGAGAGCAGCCAAAGCAGGTATTAAGAGCGCCGTTGTTTCAAAAAAGCAGCTCGGCGGTTCACAGGCTGAATTCGAAAAGGGGATTATTACCCTGCTTGAAGATAACGGTATAGACCTTATTGTGCTTGCGGGATTTATGAGTATTCTCAGCGAAAGCTTCACCTCCCGATATCCCAAAAGAATAATAAATGTTCATCCTTCGCTTATTCCGTCATTTTGCGGAAGCGGATTTTACGGCCTCAGAGTTCATGAAGCGGCTCTTTCTTACGGCGTAAAAGTAACGGGTGCAACAGTTCATTTTGTTAATGAAATTCCTGACGGCGGCGAAATTATAATGCAGAAATCCGTAAGCATCCGAAGGAATGATACTGCAGAGATTTTGCAAAGGCGTGTTATGGAACAGGCTGAATGGAAGATCCTTCCCAAAGCGGTTGAAAAAGTTTCAAAAAATCTTATAAAATAAGGAGAGTTTAAAGTGGGTATTTACGATATTGCTAAGATTGGCGATTTGCTTTCTGTTAACACTTATCCTGGCAGAGGAATTATAATCGGTAAATCGGCTGACGGTAAAAAGGCTGTGTTTGCTTATTTCATTATGGGCAGAAGCGAAAACAGCAGAAACAGAGTTTTCATCGAAAACGGTAATGAAGTTGTTATTCATCCTTTTGATGCTTCAAAGGTTGATGACCCTTCACTTATTATCTATTCTCCCGTTAGAGAAATCGGCAATAACCTTATTGTAACAAACGGCGACCAGACTGATACTGTTTATGATTTCATCAAAGAGGGCAAATCCTTCGAAGCTGCGCTTGAAACCCGTTGCTTTGAGCCTGATGCTCCCAACTTTACTCCCAGAATCAGCGGTATGCTCACCTTTGGTGACAATGATTTCACCTATAAAATGAGCATTCTCAAGAGCGCCGATGAAAAAGGCAGCGCATGCAACCGCTACACCTTCAACTATGCTCCTCTTGCAGGTCTCGGCCATTTTATCCATACTTATAATTGTGACGGCAACCCTATCCCCACCTTTACAAACGAGCCTGAAAGAGTTGCTGTTGCTGATGATATTGACGCATTTACAAATGAAATCTGGAATTCTCTTAACGAGAATAATAAAATTTCACTTTATGTCCGTTATATTGACCTTGAAACCAAGAAGGTTGAAAACAGAATGATTAATAAGAATAACTGAGGAGGATTTTTAAAATGAATGAATTCCAGCTTAAATACGGATGTAACCCCAATCAAAAGCCTGCCAGAATTTTTATGGAGAATGCGGCAGAGCTTCCCATTGAAATTCTTTGCGGCAAGCCCGGTTATATCAATTTCCTTGATGCTCTTAACAGCTGGCAGCTTGTAAAAGAAATTAACGATGCACTCGGAATGCCCGCAGCTACCTCCTTTAAGCATGTAAGCCCCACCTCCGCTTCCGTAGGTCTTCCTTTAAGTGATACTCTTAAAAAGGCTTGCTTTGTTGAGGATATTGAGGGTCTTGATGATTCTCCTCTCGCTTGCGCTTATGCAAGGGCAAGAGGAACTGACAGAAGGTCCTCCTTTGGTGATTGGATTGCTCTTAGTGATACCTGCGATGCAGTTACAGCAAGCATAATTAAGCATGAGGTGTCTGACGGTATTATCGCTCCCGGCTACACTCCTGAAGCTCTTGAAATCCTTGCTTCCAAGCGCAAGGGCAACTATAACATAGTTAAAATTGACCCCTCGTATGTTCCCGATCCTATTGAGCGCAAGCAAGTGTTCGGTATAACCTTTGAGCAGGGCAGAAACGAATTTAAGATTGACAATTCTCTTCTTGAAAATATTGTTACCGATAATAAGGACATTCCCGATTCTGCAAAGCGCGACCTTATTATTTCTCTTATCACTCTTAAGTATACTCAGTCCAACTCTGTTTGCTATGCTTATGACGGTCAGGCTATCGGTGTCGGTGCAGGTCAGCAGTCAAGAATTCTTTGCACCAGACTTGCAGGTAATAAGGCTGATTTCTGGCACATCCGTCAGCATCCGAAGGTACTCGGTCTTGAGTTTGCCCCCACTCTCGGCAAGCCCGAAAGAGATAATTGCATTGATATCTATTGCTCAGAAAACTTTGAAGATGTTATCGGTGATGATGTATGGCAGCAGTATTTTGCAGTTCGTCCCGAACCCTTTACCAAGGAAGAGCAGAAAGCATATCTTGCAACAATTAAGGGTGTTTCGCTCGGCAGTGACGCTTTCTTCCCCTTTGGTGACAATATCGAACGTGCAGCTCAGAGCGGCGTTAGCTATGTTGCTCAGCCCGGCGGCTCCGTAAGAGACGACAACGTTATCGAAGCCTGCATCAAATACGGCATGGCAATGTCTTTTACAGGTATGCGCCTGTTCCACCACTAATTTTACGGAGGTAAACCGATGAAAATTGTTGTAGTCGGAGGCGGCGGAAGAGAGCACGCCATAATTAAATCACTTAAGAAAAACAGTGAAATTGAAACAATATATGCATTGCCCGGCAACGGCGGAATTGCTCAGGACGCAACCTGTGTTAATATCGGCGCCAAGGATATTGATGCAATTGTTGATTTTGCAGTTGAGAATAAAATTGATTTCGCAGTTGTAGCACCTGATGATCCGCTTGTTCTCGGTGCGGTAGATGCTCTTGAAGCAAAGGGAATTCCCTGCTTTGGCCCTGCAAAGAATGCCGCAATTCTCGAGGGCAGTAAGGTTTTTTCAAAGAATCTTATGAAAAAATACGGTATTCCTACCGCTGAGTATGAGGTTTTCTCAGATATGGAAAGCGCTTTGGCTTACCTTGAGACCGCTCCTGTTCCCACAGTTATAAAAGCGGACGGCCTTGCTCTGGGCAAAGGTGTTCTTATTGCTCAGACCCGTGATGAGGCTAAGCAGGCAGTTCGCACCATTATGGAAGATAAAATCTTCGGCGCAAGCGGTAACAACATTGTTATTGAAGAATTTTTAACAGGTCCCGAGGTTTCCGTGCTTTCCTTTACTGACGGCAAAACTCTTGTGCCCATGGTATCCTCAATGGATCATAAGCGTGCACATGATAACGATGAGGGTCTTAATACGGGCGGTATGGGTACTGTTGCTCCCAATCCTTACTACACCGTGGATATAGCTGAAAGATGTATGCAGGAGATTTTCCTCCCCACAATCAACGCTATGAACAGCGAAGGCAGAAAATATAAGGGTTGCCTTTATTTTGGCCTTATGCTTACTCCCAACGGACCCAAGGTTATTGAATATAACTGCCGTTTCGGTGACCCTGAAACTCAGGTTGTTCTTCCTTTGCTTGAGAGCGATCTTTTTGAGATAATGAAAGCTGTAAATGAAGAAAGACTTGACGAAGTTGAGGTTAAATTCAGCAGTAAAAATGCTTGCTGTGTCATTATGGCTTCTGACGGATATCCCGAAAAGTATGAAAAGGGATATGAAATTAAAGTTGACGATAAGTTTGATGCCGAGCTTTTCATAGCAGGCGCAAAGTTGGCTGACGGCAAGCTTCTTACTGACGGTGGCAGAGTTCTCGGCATTACCGCAATCGGTGACACTCTTAAGGATGCTGTTGCAGCTTCCTACGAGCAAACAAAATTTGTCAGCTTTGATAATGCATATTTCCGCAAGGATATTGGAAAACGTGCGCTTGACGCCGCAAAGGAGGCATAACCCGTGGTTTACAGAGTATATGTAGAAAAGAAAGAGGGTCTTGCTCATGAAGCAACCACCCTTGCAAATGATATTAAGTCATTGCTCCAGATAGAAACTCTTGAAGGTTTAAGACTTCTCAACCGTTACGATGTTGAGAATATTACTCCCGAGTTGTTTGACTATTCAATAAAGACGGTTTTCTCAGAGCCTCAGCTTGACAATGCTACTGCTGAGCTTGAGGGAGCAGAAGGTGCAACCGTTTTTGCTGTTGAGTATCTTCCCGGTCAGTTTGACCAGAGAGCTGATTCAGCCTCTCAGTGCATCCAGATTATTTCGCAGGGTGACCGTCCTCTTGTAAGAACAGCAAGAATTTATGTTCTTTACGGTGATATTTCCGGTGAGCAGCTTGATGCCATTAAGAAATATGTTATCAACCCTGTTGAGAGCCGTGAAGCTTCGCTTGATAAATTTGAAACCCTTGCCGCTGTATATGAGATTCCTACAGAGGTTGAAACTCTTGAAGGTTTCTGCAAGCTTGACGAAGCAGGTCTTGCTGATTTTGTAAGCAAATACGGTCTTGCAATGGATTTGGGAGATATTAAATTCTGTCAGCAGTATTTTATCAGCGAGCAGCGCGATCCCACTATAACCGAAATCAGAATGATTGATACTTATTGGTCCGACCATTGCCGTCATACCACTTTCCTTACGGTTATTGACAGCGTTGAGTTTGAGGACGAGCTTCTCGCCAAGGCTTATGAAGAGTATCTTGAAGCAAGGCGTTCAATCGGCAGAACAAAGCCCATTAATCTTATGGATATCGGTACTCTTGCTGCCAAAGTTCTCAGAAAGCAGGGCAAGCTTGAGAATCTTGACGAATCCGAAGAAATCAATGCTTGTACTGTTAAGATTAAGGTTAACGTTGAGGGCGAAGAGCAGGATTGGCTTCTTCTGTTTAAGAATGAAACTCATAACCATCCCACCGAAATTGAGCCCTTTGGCGGTGCGGCTACCTGCATAGGCGGCGCCATCCGCGATCCTCTTTCGGGCAGAGCTTATGTATATTCAGCTATGCGTGTTACGGGTGCCGCAGATCCTCTCAAGCCTGTTAGCGAAACAATTCAGGGCAAGCTTCCGCAGAGAAAGCTTGTTACCACAGCGGCAGCTGGATACAGCTCTTACGGTAATCAGATAGGCCTTGCAACCGGTCAGGTTGATGAACTTTATCATGACGGTTATGTTGCAAAGAGAATGGAAATCGGCGCTGTTATCGGTGCTGCTCCTGCGGCAAATGTTCGCAGAGAATGCCCTCAGGACAGTGATATTGTAATTCTTCTCGGTGGCAGAACAGGCCGTGACGGTTGCGGCGGTGCAACCGGTTCTTCCAAATCACACACACTTGAGTCCCTTGAGTCCTGCGGCGCAGAGGTTCAAAAGGGTAATGCACCCGAGGAAAGAAAGCTTCAGCGTCTTTTCAGAAACAGCGAGGCTTCACGCCTTATCAAGCGTTGCAATGACTTCGGCGCTGGCGGTGTTTCTGTTGCTATCGGTGAGCTTGCAGACGGTCTTGAAATTGACCTTAATGCAGTTCCCAAGAAGTATGAAGGTCTTGACGGCACAGAGCTTGCAATCAGCGAATCTCAGGAGAGAATGGCTGTTGTAGTTGCTGCTGAAGATGCTCCTAAGTTTATGGAGCTTGCTGCTTCTGAAAACCTTGAGGCAACAGTAGTTGCTGTAGTAAAGGCTGAACCCAGGCTTAGAATGAAATGGAATGGCAAGTATATTGTTGATATTTCAAGAGAATTCCTTAATTCAAACGGTGCTGAAAAGCATATCAACATTGCTCCCGCAAAGCCTGAATCCTTTGCTAAGGAAATCAGTAATGATTTTGTAGCTGAGTATAAAGCTCTTGCTGACGATCTCAATGTTTGCTCCAAGAGAGGTCTTTCGGAGCGCTTTGACTCCACTATCGGTGCAGGTACTGTTATCATGCCTTTCGGCGGCAAAAACCAGATGACACCTTCACAGGCTATGGTCAATAAGGTTTCTGTTGAAAAGCAGCATACAGACACTTGCTCGCTCATGGCATGGGGCTTCAACCCCTATATTTCTGAAAAGAGTCCTTATCACTCAGCTTATCTTGCTGTTGTTGAGTCTGTATGTAAGCTTATAGCTGCAGGCGCAGATTTCAAGGATGTTTACCTTACTTTCCAGGAATATTTTGAAAAACCGAAGGCTGATCCCAAGCGTTGGGGCAAGCCTCTCTCAGCGCTCCTTGGTGCTTTTAAGGCACAGATGCAGTACGAAATTGCAGCTATCGGCGGTAAAGACTCCATGAGCGGTACTTTTGAGAACATTGACGTTCCTCCCACTCTTGTTTCCTTTGCTGTTACAACTGAGAACAACAACAATATTGTTACTCCCGAATTCAAGGGTGCAGGTCATAAGGTTGTATGGCTTAAGCCTGAAATTGATGAAAACGGTCTTCCTGTTGTTGAAAGCGAAAAGAAAATTTTTGCAACCGTTACCAAGCTTATGCGTGAGGGTAAGGTCATTGCTGCTTATACTCCCACCTTTGGCGGTGTTGCAGAGGCAATCATGAAGATGTGCTTCGGCAACGGTGTCGGATTTGCTTATAATAATGAAATTTCGGTAAAAGATATATTCGGTTATTCTTACGGTTCATTTATCCTTGAGCTGAATAACGATGAGGAAATCGGAAATCTTCTTGGTTACACCACAAAAGAAACAGTAATCTCCCTTAACGGTGAAGTTGTTTCTCTCGGTGAGCTTGAAGGAATCTACGAGAACAAGCTTGAGCCTATCTATACCTGCAATATAAAGCAGGGCAGGGAGGATATCCCCGCATTTGAATATAAAGCTGACAGTTGGGGTTCCCCCGTTGTTAAGGTTGTAAAGCCCAGAGTTCTTATTCCTGTTTTTCCCGGCACTAACTGTGAGTTTGATACTGCTAAGGCACTTTCCGCTGCCGGCGCAGAGCCTGAGATTATCGTTATTAACAATCTTACATCTGCCGGAATCTCTCAGTCTGTTGAGCATTTTGCAAAGCGTCTTGAGCAGGCACAGATGGTATTTATTCCCGGCGGCTTCTCCGGCGGTGACGAGCCTGACGGTTCAGGTAAATTCATAACTGCTTTCTTCCGCAATGCTGCGGTCAAGGACGGCGTTCATGAGCTCCTTAAGAACCGTGACGGTCTTATGGCAGGTATCTGCAACGGCTTCCAGGCTCTTATCAAGCTCGGTCTTGTTCCTTTTGGTGAGATTATTGATACTGATGATACTTGCCCCACTCTTACCTATAACACAATCGGTCGCCATCAGTCCCGTATTGTAAGAACAAGAATTGCTTCAAATAAATCCCCCTGGCTTATGAATACTCAGGTTGGCGATGTTTACAGCGTTCCCATTTCTCACGGTGAAGGTCGTTTCCTTGCAAGCGATGAGCTTATTGAGAAGCTTGCTGCTAACGGTCAGATTGCAACTCAGTATGTTGACCTCAGTGGTAATCCTACATCAGATATCCGTTTCAATCCCAATGATTCCTGCTTTGCAATTGAGGGTATTACTTCGCCCGACGGCAGAGTTTTCGGCAAAATGGGTCATTCAGAAAGATATGATAACGGTTTGTACATCAATGTTGACGGCAACTACCGTATCGGTATGTTTGACTCGGCAGTAAAATATTTTAAATAAGGAGTGAATGATTGCTATGGCTATTTATTGTCAAGAACCTTCAAGAACTTTCAGCGAATATCTTCTCATCCCCGGCTATACTGCCAAGGAGCATATCCCTGCAAATGTTAGTCTTAAAACACCTCTTGTTAAGTACCGCAAAGGTGAAGAGGAGTGCCCCATAAGCCTCAATATTCCTATGATTTCTGCTATAATGCAGTCTGTATCCAATGATACAATGGCTATCGCTCTTGCAAAAGAGGGCGGCATGTCCTTTATTTACGGTTCTCAGTCTGTTGAAGATGAGGCTGCAATGGTTGCAAAAGTCAAGGCATATAAGGCAGGTTTTGTTGTAAGTGACAGCAATCTTCGCCCTGATTCTACTCTTGCTGATGTGCTTGAGCTCCTTGAAGAAAAAGGTCACAATACAATGGCTGTTACCGATGACGGTACTGCTACCGGCAAGCTTTGCGGCGTTGTTACAGGCCGTGATTACAGAGTAAGCCGTATGTCACTTGATCTCAAGGTTTCCGAGTTCATGACTCCTCTTGACAAGCTTGTTTGTGCTCCTGAGACTACTTCTCTCAAGGAAGCTAACGATATTATCTGGGAGAACAAACTCAACTCTCTTCCCATTGTTGATAAAAACGGTCATCTTCTTTATTTCGTTTTCCGTAAGGACTATTCGCAGCACAAGGATAATCCTCAGGAACTCCTTGATTCCAACAAGCGTTATATGGTTGGCGCAGGTATCAACACTCTTGACTATGAGAAGAGAGTTCCTGCACTTGTTGAAGCTGGCGCAGATGTTCTTTGCATCGACTCCTCAGAGGGTTATACCTGCTGGCAGAAGCAGACTCTTGATTTCATCCGTGAAAAGTACGGTGATAAGGTTAAGGTTGGCGCAGGCAATGTTGTAGACCGTGAAGGCTTCCTTTTCCTTGCCAAGAGCGGTGCTGATTTTGTTAAGGTCGGCATCGGCGGCGGCTCAATCTGTATTACCAGAGAAACAAAGGGTATAGGCAGAGGTCAGGCAACCGCACTTATCGAAGTTGCTGCTGCAAGAGATGAGTACTACAAGGAAACAGGTATTTATGTTCCTATCTGCTCAGATGGCGGTATCGTTCACGATTACCACATGACCCTTGCTCTTGCTATGGGTGCTGATTTCCTTATGCTCGGCAGATATTTTGCCCGTTTTGACGAAAGCCCCACCACAAAGCTTATGGTAAACGGCGCTTATGTTAAGGAATACTGGGGTGAAGGCTCCAACAGAGCAAGGAACTGGCAGAGATATGACCTTGGCGGCAAGGCAAAGCTCAGCTTTGAAGAAGGCGTAGATTCCTACGTTACCTACGCAGGACCTCTTAGCGATAACGTTGCCAAGAGCCTTTATAAAGTAAAGTCCACTATGTGCAACTGCGGTGTGCTTACAATTGAAGAGCTTCAGCAGAATGCTAAGCTTACAGTTGTTTCTTCAACAAGTATTGTTGAAGGCGGCTACCACGATGTTGTTCTTAAAACAACCGCAAATCACAAAGGCTGATAAATAATAAACACGGGAAACCTGATGAATTTCAAGTTTCCCGTGTTTTTATGTTTCTTTAAAAGGTGTGCTTATATGGCGCACTCTGAAACTGACTGGGTCTCGGTTGGCATTGTATCTGTAAACACTCAGCGCAACGCCGATGCCGATGTAAATACAAAGTATTGATGAGCCGCCGCTGCTTAAAAACGGCAGGGTAATGCCTATGCAGGGGAGTAGTTTCAGACACATACCGATGTTAATGACAGCCTGTGAGCCAAGCATAAGTGCTATACCCGAGCAAAGAAGATATCCGGAAAAGTTGCGGGATTTTTTACCGTTGGAAATCATTCGGAAGATTATTAATGCTATAACAGCAAGCGCTGCCATGCATCCGATGAAGCCTAATTCTTCACCGATAACAGAAAAAATCATATCGCTTTCGCTGACGGGTACACCGCCGCTTTGTGTGTAGGTGCCGTTAAGATAACCGTCGCCCAAAAACATTCCTGAGCCGATGGCATTTACACCACGCTCTTGCTGATAGATGATTTTATTATAAACAGATTCAGAAAGTGCTTCGGGGTAATATATGGCGAGAAAACGCTGTTTCTGATACTCGCTGAAAAAAGTAACCCACAAAACAGGCAAGGCAATAATTCCTGCTACAATTGCAACGGCAAAGTATCTGAGATTTACTCCTGAAAGGAACATCAGTCCTACAAAAATTACTGCAAAGACAAGAGCTGAGCCAACGTCACCCGTAATTACTACAAGGCCTGTCGGTACTGCGCCGTGAAGGCAAACGAGCAGTATGTTTTTGAGTGAATTTATATCTTGCTTGACTGCATCAAGATGAGTTGAAAATGTTATAATAAAACCGATTTTAACAAGCTCTGACGGCTGGAAGCTGAGGCTGCCGAATCTCAGCCAGCAAATAGCGTCGCTTCGGTTTGACGGAGCTTCGCCCCATATAAACAGCGAAAACATCAGAAGTAAGCATACCGCACCTATTGCAACGGAGAGTCTCATCATGAATTCATAATCAATATATGAAACAACAAGGCAAATAATAATACCCATGGCTGAGCCGAGAACTGTCGATATACAGTCACGCACCATGAATTCGCCTTCATCGAGTGAGTGATATGTTGCGCTGTATACCATGAAAGCTCCAAAAACTGAAGCGGCAACGCACATCAGGTAAAGAATCCAATCTGTCTCTCTGAAAAAATATCTTAATGTGGATTTCTCTCTCAGTTTTACCACCACCTTAATTTAATAATGATAAGATAATTATATATGTAATTGACGATTAATTCAAGTAAAAATGATTGATATTTACAGTAATTGTGTTATAATTATTATAACGGCATCAGAAAGATGAGGGAAACAAATGGCGGTTTTTAAAACTGACAGCGTTAATTCAACAGCGAGCATCGGTGAACGTCTTGGTTCAGTGCTTGAACAGGGCGATATTGTTGCAATGTTCGGCGATCTCGGTGCGGGCAAAACTTCATTTGTCCGCGGGGTGGTGCAGGGGCTTGGAATAAATCCCGATATTGTCAGCAGTCCCACTTTTTCCTTGGTTAATGAATACAGAGGAGAAAAAACGCTGTATCATTTTGATATGTACAGGATTAACGGATGGGATGATTTATATTCAACCGGTTATTTTGACTATATTGACACTCAGAGTATACTTATAATTGAGTGGAGCGAAAATATTGAGTCCGTTCTGCCAGAAAACTGTATAAGAGTTTCCATTGAAAAAACAGAAAACGAAAATGAAAGAATTATCAACATAGGCAGGGGTGAGAGTTTTGAAGATATTGGCTGTTGACAGCTCAGCAAAATCAGCGAGCGTTGCCATAACCGAGGACGACAGATTAATTTCCGAATCCTTTGTAAACGTCGGACTTACGCACAGCGAAACCCTTATGCCTATGATTGAGTCTTCACTTAACAACGCAAAACTTACAATTAATGATATTGATGCGTTTTGTGTTACAACAGGTCCCGGTTCATTTACGGGTATAAGAATCGGAGTAGCGGCGATCAAAGGACTTGCTCAGCCTCAAAAAAAGCCGTGCGCCGGTGTTTCAACACTTGAGGCTATGGTATATAACCTTGCTGATTTTAACGGCATAGTCTGCTGTGCCATGGATGCAAGATGCTCGCAGGTTTATACGGCGATTTTTGAGGTTTCTCATAAATCAATAAAACGGTTAACAGAAGATATTGCAATACCTGTTGACGAGTTGTACGGTTTATTATCGAAGTTTGTTTCGGATATTATCCTTGTGGGTGACGGTGCGCAGTTGTGCTATGATTCATTCGGTCAGAAGCTTCCTTCATGCTCACTTGCCTGCGGAATGCTCAGGTTTCAAAGAGCATACGGTGCTGTGCTGTCAGCCCTTTCTCAGGATGATATGTTTAAATCACCGGAGATTCTTGCACCAATTTATATAAGACCGCCACAGGCGGAGCGTGAATTAAAAAAGAAAAAGGAGAATTTAAAATGATTGCAGTAGGTTGTGACCACGGCGGTTTTGAGCTTAAGCTGGCTGTTCTCAGGTATCTTGAAGAAAAGGGGATAGAGTACAAGGATTTCGGTACTTATTCTGCTGATTCAGTTGATTATCCCGTGTTTGCAGAGAAAACAGCCAATGCTGTTGTAAGCGGAGAGTGTGAGCTCGGTTTACTCTTTTGCGGAACCGGTATCGGTATTTCAATGGCAGCAAATAAAGTCAAGGGTGTCCGTGCCGCCTGCTGTTCGGACAAGTTCTCCGTTGAAATGACAAGGCTTCATAATAACGCAAATATTCTTTGCCTCGGCGGCAGAGTTGTAAGCGATAAAGAGGGTGTTGAGCTGGTTGATATTTTTCTTAATACTCCTTTCAGCGGCGATGAACGCCACCAAAAGCGAATTGACATGGTTATGGCTATTGAGAACAGATAAGGAGGCTTTATTATGGGTAAAATAGTAGTTATTGACCATCCGCTTATTCAGCATAAGCTTTCACATCTCAGGGATGAAAAGACAGCTTCAAAGGAATTTCGTGAGCTTGTAAGTGAAATTGCAATGCTTATGTGCTACGAGGCAACAAGAGATCTTCCGCTTAAAGAGGTTAACACTCAGACACCTGTTGCTTTGGCAAAAACTAAGGTGCTTGCAGGTAAAAAGCTTGCTTTTGTTCCTATTCTCAGAGCAGGTCTCGGAATGGTTGACGGCGTGCTTGCTCTTGTTCCTTCAGCAAGAGTCGGACACATAGGTCTTTACCGTGACCCTGAAACCCTCATGCCCGTTGAGTATTATTGCAAGCTTCCTTCCGATATCAACGAGAGAGAAGTTATTGTTCTTGATCCGATGCTTGCAACAGGTGGCTCAGCAATTGATGCGGTTACTCAGATTAAAAAGCGAAATCCCAAATCAATTAAATTCATGGGTCTCATTGCTGCGCCTGAAGGTATTGATGCTTTGTCAAAGGCTCATCCTGATATTGATATTTATGTAGCTGCCAAGGATGAACGTCTCAATGAGCACGGTTATATCGTTCCCGGTCTCGGCGATGCCGGTGACAGAATTTTCGGCACAAAATAACATATAAAAATTCAGAGGTAAAACGCAAACTGCGTTTTACCTCTTTTTTGTTTTGTATTGCAGTAATTAATCAATAAATAAAAACATAGAATTGAGTGAAAGGAAGGGAGAAAAAATTATGGACAAGAAAGAATTAAAAAGAAATAAAATCTCGGGTAAAAGTAAAAAAAATAAATACTTTGTTATGAGCAGTAAAACTTTTGTTGAAATGAAGGGGAATCTGAGGCTGTTTTTGCTTGCTGCGGGCTTTGCGGCAGGGATGCTGGCAGGAGCTGCGTTTTTAAAAAATGCAGAGTTTGCTGTCGTCAGCGAAGAACTGATGTACATAGCCGATACCTACAAAAAACTGAAATGCGAGCAGAGCTTTTTACAGAATTTCTGTTATTCAATGCTTGCAGAAGGAATGCTGCTGATAATATCAGTTTTTCTCGGATTCAGTTCAATAGGCAGTCCTCTTGTTTGTTTGTTACCGTTCATCAAGGGCGTAGGCCTGGGATTTTTTTGCGGTTATCTTTACAGTGAATACGGCTTACAAGGGCTCGGGTATTCAATGCTGCTCATTGTTCCTGCTCAAAGCATAGCAAACCTTACGCTAATCGTTTCCTGCAATGAAAGCTGCGGTTTTTCTTTACGCGTATGTGAAGAAGGGATTTTATCAAACCCGTTGCGAAAAGAGGAAACAAGGTTGTATCTGCTGAAGCACGGGGTTTATTCAATAATGATGATAGTTTCCTCGTTAATCGGAGCTTCCTTTTGCAGTATTTTCTCCTCGTTTTTCAGATAAATCGTTCTCAAGTACTCCTAATGCATTAAGGGGGTTAGAGTCAACGGCGGCACGAAGCTGCTCGCTTACGATGTGAGTATATATTTCAGTAGTTGAAAGGTTTTCATGCCCAAGAATCTCTTTGAGTAAAAGTACGTCAACTCCGCCGTGCTGATACATTAGAGTAGCGGCAGTGTGCCTTAATTTGTGGGTAGAAAACCCGTAACCGCTGAGCCCTGCTTTTTCAAGATACATATTTACGATATGTTGAACGGTCTTGGGGCTGATTCTTTTTTTATGAGAACTGAGAAAAAGCGCTTCTTTATCGGCAACACCGTCTACGGGGCGTACTCTGAGGTAAGCGTTGATAGCGGCAGCGCAAGAAGCATTTATATATATAGTTCTCTCCTTGTTGCCTTTACCTGTGACGACTAAAGTGCCTGAATCTGTAAAATCGGAAAGATTAATTGAAACAAGCTCAGAAAGACGCATGCCGCAGTTTAAAAACAAAGTGAGTATACAGTAATCTCTTTCACGGTTCTTGCCGTCAACGCTGGCGAGCAGAGCCGTTGCCTGGTCAAGTGTCAGATATCTTGGTAAAGATCTTTTTAGTTTCGGCGATTCAAGGTTTTTCATAGGATTGTCATTAATAAGTGTCTGCGTTTCAAGATACTTATAAAAGCGTTTGATTGCCGTAACTTTTCTGGCACGTGCAGAAGCTTCGTCCTTACGTTCGTCTTTGCAATAGCTTAAGAAGGCATACGCATCCGTAAGTCTGAGTTTCGCAAAAAAATCGATATCAAGTGAA
>JAZSIQ010000145.1:0-5481 GCA_045533875.1 Acutalibacteraceae bacterium
CCACGCAAAAACAATTGAAACCTTCAGAAAGGTAAGAGATTCACTCAAGCTTTCAGCAGCAGTAATGCTTGACACAAAAGGTCCTGAGGTAAGAATCAAAACAGTCAAAAACGGCGCTGTTGAGATTGAAAACGGCAGCACTTTTATCCTCAGCACCGAGGATTTTGAGGGCGATTCAAACAAAGTTTCCATCACATACAAAGACTTACCCTCACAGGTAACAAAAGGAAAACGAATCCTTATTGATGACGGCAAAATTATTCTTGAAGTTCAGGATTGCACCGAAACTGATATCATCTGCCATGTTCTTGAAGGCGGTATTCTTAAAAACAGAAAAAGCATCAACGTTCCCAACACACATCTTGACATGCCCTATATCAGCGAAAAAGATGAGGCTGATTTGATTTTCGGTATTGAACATGACATTGACTTTATTGCTGCTTCTTTCGTCAGGAATAAGGATGACGTTATCAGGCTTCGTAAATTCCTTGATTACCATGGCGGTCATTCCATCCGTATTATTTCAAAGATTGAAAACATTGAAGGCGTTGAAAACTTCGATGAAATTCTTGAAAATTCTGACGGAATAATGGTAGCCCGCGGAGATATGAGTGTTGAAGTTGAATTTGAACGCCTGCCCGGTATTCAGAAGATGTTTATAAAAAAATGTTATCAGTCGGGCAAAATGGTAATTACCGCAACACAGATGCTTGAATCCATGATTACAAGCTACACACCTACCCGTGCAGAAATCTCAGACGTTGCAAACGCTGTTTTTGACGGCACTTCGGCAGTTATGCTTTCAGGCGAAACCGCTATGGGCGAGCATCCTCCCAGAGTTGTTGAGGTTATGGCAAAAATCGTTGAGCAGGCTGAGCACGATGCTCTGGAGATGAATGCTTACTACGGCATACGCTATGATGTTGATACAACCGACGTAACTAATGCCATCTGTGACGCCGCCTGCACCACAGCAAGAGACCTTAAGTGTAAAGCGATTATTGCAGTTACCACCTCAGGTAAAACAGCAAGAAGGGTTTCAAAATTCCGTCCTCACGAACCCATTGTTGCCTCCACTCCCGAAAAGAAAACCTACCACCAGCTTGCACTTTCCTGGGGCGTTTTCCCCGTGCTTGCAATTAACCAGGAGAACGAGGAAAAGCTCTTCCAGCACGCTGTTGACTGCGCAAAGCAGATTGACCTTGTTTCAAGCGGTGACACCGTAGTAGTAACCGCCGGCGTTCCCTTAAGCGTTGCCGGCACTACAAATACAATTAAAGTACAGATAGTTAACTGATAAATCATAAAAAACTTTCAGGGGCTGTGTCCGTAACGGACACAGCCCCTGTTTACGTTATATTCTATTAATACTCAACGGTACCTGTGTAAACAAGCTTTGTGTATCCTGTAAGAAGAAGACCTTCATCGCTGTAATTTACTATAAGGTCGCCGCCGGCAGTTTTAACTGTGATATCGGTATTCTTCTTGCAATAACCGTTTTCAACAGCCGCCGCAACAGCTGCGCAGGCGCCTGTACCGCAGGCAAGAGTTTCACCGTTGCCACGCTCATACACACGCATCTTGATTGTTGTTTCATTGACAATGCGAACAAACTCGGTGTTGGTTCTCTTTGGGAAAATGGATGCATTTTCAAACATAGGACCAACCGTGTTCATATCAATCGCACCTACTCTTGGGCAGAAAACAACACAGTGAGGGTTACCCATTGAAAGGCAGGTAATTCTGTATTCCTGACCGCCGAGGGTTACGGGATAATCCACAATCTTTTCCTCATTAATATCAACGGGAATTGCCGCGGGAGTAAAATCAGGCAAGCCGAGGTTGGTGCAGGCTGAGGAAACCTTGGAATTTGAAATGAGCAATTCAACATGCTTGATGCCGCTTGCGGTTTCAATCTCCATATTTTCCTTATCCACAAAGCCGTTATCGTAAAGATATTTTGCAACGGAACGGATTGCATTACCGCCGGTTTTGGCTCCGCTGCCGTCACGGTTGAAGATGCAGATTTTAGCATCTGCAACGTCAGATTTTTCAATCAGTGCAACACCGTCACCGCCGATACCGTGGTTACGGTCACAAAGCTGAACTGCAAGGGATTCAGGGCAAGTAATGATGCCGTCATTATTCTCAAAAATAATATGGTCATTGCCCGCCGTTTCCATCTTGGCAAAGTTTAACTTAAGGCGCTCGGAGCGCAGGTTGTTGATATCAACAAGCTCAGTATTATACTGATTAAAGCGGCTTGCGATAATATCAGCAAGCGCATTAGCTGTATCAAGCGAAGTGATGCATGCGATTGAAAGCTGAATGGCTCTTCTGTGAAGGGCAACATAATCACCCATGGTTGAATCGTGAAGAGCTCCTGTGTAAACAATGTAGCTGATTTTTCCGCTTTCAAGAAGCTCAAAAATATCATTGCCCTGAGAAACACCCTTAACTCTGATAACATCAATACCGAGCTTTTCAATTGCATCCGCAGTATCAGGGGTTGCATAAAGCTTAAGACCAAGATCGTCAAGCTTCTTTGCAAAGGATACGGCATCAATTACATCATGCTCATCAACGCTCATAAGCACGCCGATATCGTTGCCTGCAGAGGGCATCTTGATATCAAAGCCAGCCGAAGTAAGTCCCTTAAAGAGAGCCTCTGAGGTGGTTTTACCAATACCGAGAACTTCGCCTGTGGACTTCATTTCAGGACCTACGATGGAGTTGACATCCGAAAGCTTCTCAAACGAGAAAACGGGAACCTTTACTGCATAGTAAGGAGGAGTCTTATAAAGACCTGTGCCGTAGCCGAGAGATGCAAGCGAATGGCCTACCATTACCTTTGAAGCAAGCTCTACCATGGGAACTCCTGTTACCTTGCTGATGTAAGGAACAGTTCTGGATGCTCTGGGGTTAACCTCAATAACATACAGCTTATTGTGATAAATAAGATACTGAATATTAACAAGACCCTTGGTTTTAAGCGAAAGAGCAAGCTTTTCGGAACGGTCAATAATGGTCTTGAGCATTTTATCGTTAAGATTATAGGGAGGATACACGGCAATGGAGTCACCCGAATGAACACCTGCACGCTCAATATGCTCCATAATACCGGGGATAAGAACATCCTTACCGTCCGAAATAACGTCAACCTCAAGCTCAAGGCCGGGCATATATTTATCAACAAGAACAGGGTTATCAATTCCGCCGGAAAGAATAATGTCCATATACTGCTTAACATCATCCTCATCATGGGCAATTGTCATATTCTGACCGCCGATAACATAGGAGGGTCTGAGCAATACGGGATAGCCGAGACCTTCGGCAACCTTAAGCGCATCCTCAAGGTTAAGAACGCCCGCACCCTTGGGACGGGTGATTTCATATTTTTCAAGAAGAGCATCAAAACGGTCTCTGTCCTCAGCGGTATCAATACCGTCAGCCGAAGTGCCGAGGATTTCAATTCCGTTTTCATCAAGGAACTTTGTAAGCTTGATAGCAGTCTGACCGCCGAAAGCAACAACTACGCCCTTGGGCTTCTCGATCTTGATGATGTTCATTACATCCTCAGGAGTAAGAGGCTCAAAGTAAAGTCTGTCCGCCGTGTCATAGTCAGTTGAAACGGTTTCGGGGTTGTTGTTAATTATGGCAACCTCATAGCCAAGCTCTTTAAGAGTCCATACACAGTGAACCGAGGAATAGTCAAACTCAATGCCCTGACCGATACGGATGGGACCTGAACCGAGAACGATAATCTTTTCTTTATCGCTCTTAACAAAGTCAACCGCTTCGCAGTCAGTATCATAGGTTGAGTAGAAATAAGGAGTGGTTGCCTTGAATTCGGCTGCACAGGTATCAACCATTTTGTAAACCGCATCAATATGGTTTACACTCTCAGCACCGGAAAGGCGCATAAGAGCATCGTCAGTATAACCGAGCTTTTTGCCCTTGAGGTAAAGCTCATCGGTAAGACCGTTTGCTATTGAAGCTTCATAATCGGCAAGCGACTTGAACTTATTGAGGAACCAACGGTCAATTTTTGTAATATCGTGAATTTCATCAATGGAAACGCCTGCTTTGATTGCCTCAAATACGGTAAAGATACGGACATCGTCCATGGCGGCAAGGCGCTCCATAAGAGGCTTGTCACTCTTCGGCTTCATATTGAGAGTGTCAACTGAAATTTCAGCACCTCTTATAGCTTTCATAATAGCCATTTCAAAGCTGGGAGCAATAGACATAACCTCGCCCGTTGCCTTCATCTGAGTGCCGAGCTTTCTTGAAGCATTTACGAATTTATCAAAGGGCCACTTGGGGAATTTAACAACACAGTAGTCTACCGTAGGCTCCGAATAAGCGCAAGTGGTGCCGGTAATATCGTTGCTGATTTCATCAAGAGTATAGCCGAGAGCAAGCCTTGTTGTCATCTTTGCAATGGGATATCCGGTTGCTTTGGATGCAAGAGCGGAAGAACGGGAAACTCTGGGGTTAACTTCAATAACAGCGTACTCAAAGCTGTCAGGATTAAGAGCAAACTGACAGTTACAGCCGCCTACGATGTTAAGCGAATCAACAATGGCAAGCGCCGCATCCCTGAGCATTGAAAATTCCTTTGTGGAAAGAGTGAATGCGGGAGCAACAACGATACTGTCGCCTGTATGAACACCAACGGGGTCAACATTTTCCATGCTGCATACAGAAATAGCGTTGCCGAGGCAGTCACGCATGGTTTCAAACTCAATTTTTTTTTAGCCTTTTATGTATTTTTCAACAAGAATCTGTGTTATGGGAGAAGCGTCAAGACCTGTCTTTGCAATAATGCGAAGCTCGTCTTCACAGTAAGCAACACCGCCGCCTGCACCACCGAGGGTGAAAGCAGGACGAACAATTACGGGGTAACCGATTCTCTTAGCTAGTTCAAGAGAAGTCTCAATATCATTTGAAATATCAGAGGGAATGCAGGGCTGATTGATAGACTGCATGGTATCTCTGAAAAGCTGTCTGTCTTCAGCTTTGTCGATAGCTTCAACATCTGTACCGATAAGCTTAACACCGTTAGCTTCAAGAAAGCCTTCCTTTGAAAGCTGCATAGCAAGGGTAAGACCTACCTGACCGCCAAGACCCGCTAAAAGTGAGTCGGGCTTTTCGAGCTTGATGATTCTTTTTACTGTTTCGGTGGTGAGAGGCTCAAGATAGATTTCATCAGCTAAAGCCTTGTCGGTCATAATGGTAGCGGGGTTGGAGTTAACAAGAACTACATTTACGCCTGCCTGCTTCAAAACACGACAAGCCTGTGCACCTGCATAGTCAAACTCCGCCGCCTGTCCAATCACAATTGGACCTGACCCGATTACCAGTACCTTTTGTATTGTTTTGTCCTTAGGCATTCGATTCGCCTCCCATCTCCTTTATAAATGCATCCATAATAAATGCCGTTGCTTTAGCATCCGGATAAAACTGCACTGTTGTGCA
>JAZSIQ010000160.1:0-18955 GCA_045533875.1 Acutalibacteraceae bacterium
AGGCTGCAGGCGCAAATGTGCTCGGCCTTGACGATATCATGAACGCTCCCGTCAACGGCAGTGGCTGCAACGAACGCTACAGTCTTCTCGGCTTAAACAAATCAACTGAGGACACAATCAAGCTCTTCCCCCGTGACTGCACTGATTTTGTTTATGCTGTTCAGAACTACGTTCTTGAAGCAAAGGGCAAAAAGGTAGAGGTTATGGTTTATGGTGACGGCGCATTCAAGGACCCCGTAGGCAAAATTTGGGAGCTTGCAGACCCCGTAGTTTCCCCTGCTTATACCGACGGCCTCAACGGTACACCCAACGAGGTTAAGCTCAAGTACCTTGCTGACAATAACTTTGCAGACCTCAGCGGCGATGCTCTTAAGGCGGCTGTTTCGGATTACATCAAGAACAAGGGCGATGACCTTGTAGGCTCAATGGAATCTCAGGGCACCACTCCCAGAAGAATTACCGACCTTATCGGCTCACTCTGTGACCTTACCTCAGGCAGCGGCGATAAGGGTACACCCATCGTTCTTATCCAGGGTTATTTTGATAACTACACAACAGACTGATTACATTTAAAAAGTCATTCCTTCGGGGATGACTTTTTTGTTGCATTTTGCATCGGATATATAGTATTATTAATTAAACAGGAAAAACAATCAACTAAGTCAGGAGAGTTTGTATGAAATATCTGCTTGGCTCCGATATAGGAACATCGGGCACCAAAACCGTACTTTTTGACCTTGAGGGCAGGGCTGTTGCCTCCCACACGGCGGAATATCCCCTTTATCAGCCTCACAACGGCTGGGCAGAGCAGGAGCCCGAGGATTGGTGGAACGGCTTTGTTGAGGGTGTTAAGGCTGTAATTGCAGAATCGGGTGCCGACGCTTCCGATATAGGCGGCATAGGTCTTTCGGGTCAGATGCACGGTCTTGTTATGCTCGGCAAAAATGATGAGGTTTTAAGGCGCTCCATTATCTGGTGTGACCAGCGCACGGCGAAAGAATGCGCTTTTATGGAAGAAACTGTTGGCAGAAAGCGTCTTATTGAAATCACCGCAAATCCTGCCATGACGGGCTTTACCGCATCCAAAATCTTGTGGGTTATGCGCAATGAGCCTGAGGTTTACGAAAAATGCGTTAAAATCATGCTCCCCAAGGATTATATCAGATACCGTCTTACGGGCGAGTTTGCAACCGAGGTTTCAGATGCATCGGGTATGCAGCTTATGGACGTTGCAGGCAGATGCTGGTCCGACGAATTGCTCTCTCTGCTTTCAATAGACAAAGGCTTGCTTGGCAAAATGTACGAATCCCCCGATGTTACGGGCAGGGTGAGCGAATCCGCGGCAAATATTACGGGACTTGCAAAGGACACTCCCGTTGCAGGCGGCGCAGGTGACAATGCCGCCGCCGCAATAGGTGCAGGCGTTTGCAGGCAGGGCAGCGCATTCAATACAATCGGCTCATCCGCAGTTATATATGCCGTTTCGGATAAACTCAACATTGACCTCGGCGGCAGAGTGCACAGCCTTTGTGCTTCCGTGCCGGGTAAATGGACTGTTATGAGCTGCACTCAGGCGGCAGGAATATCGCTTAAATGGCTGCGTGATACCTGTTGCAGCGCTGAAATTGAAGAAGCGGTAAAGCTCGGCGTTGACCCTTATGTAATAATGGATAAAATGGCGGCTGAGATTCCTGCAGGTGCGGATAAGCTTATATATCTTCCATACCTCATGGGTGAGCGTTCGCCCCATCCTGATTCGGATTGCAGAGGAGTATTTTTTGGCCTTTCGGCAATGCACACAAGGGCTCATTTAATCAGAAGTGTGCTTGAGGGCGTTGCCTTTTCACAGAGAGAATGCATGGATGTATTCAAAGAAATGGGTGTTCCCGTTGACGATATGACCGTATGCGGAGGAGGCGGCAGAAGCAAGCTGTGGAGGCAGATTCTTTCCGATGTATACGGCTGTAACATAAGCGTGCTCAATGCTGATGAGGGCGGTGCACTCGGTGCGGCACTTCTTGCGGGAGTTGGCGCCGGGGCATTTGAGAGCGTTGAGCAGGCATGCGAGCAGGTTGTCTCAAAGCGTGTTGCCGCAGCACCCGATAAAGTGAAATCTGCTGAGTACGAGCCGTATTTTGATATCTACAAAAAGCTCTACCTTTCATTAAAAAATGATTTTGCAGCATTGGCACAAATATAAAAATCAATGCCCGGCTTCGTTATTGAAGCCGGGCATTGATTTTTTTAATAATGTAAATATGTTATATCCACCAATATGTTCCCCAAAGGAAATACCTTACTGCGGCAACAATAGGAGTCCAGCCGAGAAGCAGGCTTGCCAAATCAGTAATGCCTCTCATGAAAACAGAAACGTCAATTGTCGGCACAACTGTGGGCACTTCGTATTCAACACCCTTTGCTTTTACGGGGAAGGGCTGTGAATAGAGGATTCCGCCCGGTCCCGTAAGGGTGAAGCGGATATAGCAGCCGAGCTTATCCTCGTAAGCGTTGAGGTGGGGGGAGGTAATGTCCTCACCCTGAGCGATTATCTTGCCGTCAGAATACCAGCGTACACAGTCAAAGTTTTTGCCTTCAAATGATATGGCGTCAGTATCCTGATTAACATCAATGCAGGAAACATAGGGGGTGTCATAAGCTTCTCCGTTGAAATCGTCACCGAGATCGGCTCTTGCATAGTGTGAGCAGGAGAAAAATGCGCCCGTTTCCATGCTGGTGCGAAGCGCTTCCTCGGAAAGCTCGCTCATGCACATATATGTATGGGAGCGGATATACTGGTCGGCATGATGAGCATCGGAGAATGCCAGGCAGTAAACGTTACGTCCTCTGGGAATTGTAAGCTGAAGAACATTGTCCCAAAGAATGTAGTCGTATTTTGTGCGGTTATTGAGGCCGCTGTTTACATCCATGCCGATGCATGACGGATAATTGAGAAAAATATTTGCAAGCTTATTAATGTAATACGGTTGGTTGGCTCTTTCAGGGTCGTTTTCGCAGCCTACATATTCGCCTACATGGTCGAGAAAAGTGATTCCGCCTGCTTCTCCAACCTTCTTAGCCACGGTTTCGTAGTCGCCGTAAACGCCCATTCTGGCCTGACCCCATTCCTTGCCTTCTTCCATAAAGAAACAGTTAACATGGCAGTCGTTAATAGGAGTTGCGCCGTTTAATTCGGCGGAACCTGTTATTTCAAGCATGGGCTGAGGGGTGCCGTCAGCGTTGAATCTTCCTTCCCCTGCAAGGATTTCGGCTCTTCTTTCACTTGAGAGCACATCAACATCCTTCATCTGAGTGTTGCCGAATTTTACAAGCCTGTAAAGCGGCACGGTGGTGGGGATTTTATCCCAGTTGGTGCCTATAACTGCGTGGTCGCTTATTGCGAGAATGTCAAAGCCGAGAGAATAGTGGATTTCAACGCTTTCTGCAATGCTTGGTACGGCATCGCTTGCGTTGGTGTGGCTGTGGAGTGAGGTTTTATATTCTTTCCATTCGCCCCATTTTACATCTTCATAAGGGTTTGTGATTTCGTAATCGTAATCACCCTCAACATTTTGCGTAACCCTGCTTACCGCTGAAACAGTAGGCTCATAGGCGCTGACTGAGGTTGAAAAAACCGATACAAGAAGTGAAATGCACAGAGTAACAGCAAGAATTCTTTTGAGTTTCATTTCAATTCCTCCTTATACAATACCTAAGGTTTGCAAAAAGGCGTAAATTGCAAGGGTTATGTCGTAAAGCGAAAAGTTGATATTCGCAATGAGATCCCTGAGAAAAATGTTCAAATCAAAATTCAAAATAATTCTCTCCTTCTGCGCTTTAGCGCTGTTATTTAATATTATTTTACAGAAAAAACGGCTGAATGTAAAGGTTTTTTGTTAAAAATCAACTGCAAATATGTGTGCATCTTGAAAATTTGGAGTTTCTGCTGTATACTTAAGCCAAAATCCGACAGAATTCGGGAGGCAGAATGAAAGATAAAACGGCTTTTTTCATTGATATTGACGGAACGCTTACGGCGCCCGGCTGTTGGGTGCATGAGAATAACGCTTTGTGGCTTAAAAAGGCACAGAGCGATGGTCACAAGGTGTTTATAAACACGGGCAGATCAAAGGGAAACATTGATGCCGGCTTGATGGAGGCTATCAGCTTTGCGGACGGAATAATCTGCGGCAACGGCTGCCATTTTATAATGGACGGCAAGGATGTTTTCAAGCAGGCCATTCCTGTTGAAACCCTTTGCAGGCTGAGCGAATATGTGATGCAGCACGAGAATTTGTGGTGCCTTTTTGAAGGTGAAGAGGAGCTTTTCGCAATTAAGCGTGCTTTTGAGAACGATTCGCCGGATATAATCAGAATTACAGATAAAAATGATTTTAAAACCAGGTATTCAGCCTGTCCCATTGAGGTGGCGGCTGTGGGCAGAAAGCTGCCTGAGGACTTTGAAGAGACCTTCGGCGATGAGCTGAGCATATTCAAGCTTGACGGCTATTGTGACTGTGTTCCGAAGGGCTGCAACAAGGCGGATGCGATGCTCAAAGTGCTTGATATTATTGGGCTTGAGCAAAAAAACAGTATAGCTGTGGGTGACGGCGAAAATGACCGCAGCATGTTTGAAGCGGCAGGGTTCAGCGTAGCCATGGGTAACGCAAGCGAGGGAATTAAAGCAATAGCGGATATGGTGACCTTTCCCAACACTCAGGGCGGAGTAGGCGAAGCGGTAAGAAGAATCCTCTATGCGGATGAAAAGTGAAAGTCAATAGGTATAAATAGGCGGATTTTAACCGTTCGGTGCGTAAAAAACGCATCGGGCGGTTTTTTGTTTTGAAAACGGAAAATCGAAGAAAAACGGGTGAAAAACCAACAAGTTTTCCACCGCGTTTTCCACCGTACCTGTGGAAAACCGATACCCCTCACAACATTTTGGGGCAGGTCATCTGAAAAACACAATTTTGCAAAAAAATCTTTATAAAAATTTGGCGGAAACTATTGCATTATTTCTTTGGTTATGTATAATTAAGAGGTGTAAAAGGGCACTCAGAGGCGTAAATTGGCGTAAAATTCACCACGAAAAAGGGAGGAGGAGTCGGATGTCTACGGGTTTCTACGGTACATCATCACATTCGTTAGATTCAAAAAACAGATTTTCGGTTCCTGTTCGCTTTAAAGAACCGCTTAAGGGTGACACTTTCATCCTCAGTAAACCCCTCACGGGCACAAAATGCCTCTACCTTTACAGCATTGAAGGCTGGGAAGAGGTAGTTTCAAGAGCAAGTGCCTTTGCAACGGGCGAGTATCTTACTCAGATTCAGCGCGTTATGTACAAAAGCGTTGTAAATGTTACCATGGATACTCAGGGCAGAATCACAATCCCTGCAGATTTCTGTGAGTATGCATCCCTCAAAGGCAAAATATACGCTTTTGGTGCAGGTAACAGAGGCGAGCTGTGGAACGTTGAGCAGTTCGAACAAATCGGCAACGATGTAGCTGATAAGGACGGAAATCTCTTCGATTTCAGCCTTATAGGCAATTAAGGCGGTGGCAGTATGGAGTTTCACCATATTCCCGTGCTTTTTGAGCCAACGATAGAATCGCTCAGCATTAAAGAGGACGGCGTTTACTTAGACTGTACTGCAGGCGGCGGCGGTCATTCGGCGGCGATACTTTCCCGCCTTAAAAACGGCAGGCTGATTGCTGTTGACCGTGACCCGGATGCAATTCAGGTGCTCACCGAACGTTTTGGCAATGACGAAAGAGTAACAATAGTTCACGACAATTTCTTTAACATAAAGTCAATTCTTGCTTCTCTTTCCATCCCTGAGGTGGACGGGATTCTGGCAGACCTCGGAGTAAGCTCACATCAGCTTGACGATGCGAGCAGAGGATTTTCCTTCCATAAGGATGCTCCGCTGGATATGAGAATGTCGCAGGAGGGTATGACCGCTGCGGATGCGGTAAACACTCTGCCTTTTGAAGAATTGAGAAGAATCATTTCAACCTACGGCGAGGAAAAATTTGCCCATTCCATAGCAAAGGCTATCGTGAATGCAAGGCAGAAGGCACCGATCGAAACGACGTTGGAGTTGGTTGATATCATCCGCTCGGCAATGCCTGCGGCAGCGGTGAGAGATAACCATCCCGGGCGCAAAACTTTTCAAAGTCTGAGGATATTTATCAATGCGGAAATAAGCGGACTTGATGCCGCAGTTGAGGATATGTTCTCCTGCCTTAAGACGGGAGGAAGGCTCAGTATAATCACCTTCCATTCGCTTGAGGACAGAACGGTAAAGCAAACCTTTGCAGGCTTCGCAAAGGGATGCACCTGCCCCAAGGATTTTCCCGTGTGCGTATGCGGGCAGAAGCCACGAGCAAAGGTGATGAAGCCTGTTGCTCCCAATGAGAGTGAAGTGGAACAAAACCCCCGAAGCAGGAGCGCTAAGTTAAGAACGCTGCAAAAACTTTAAGGGAACAATAAAAATGTGAAAGGAGTGACGGTTATGGCAGTGCAGCAGTATTCGTTTGATGTTGACTTTTTCGGTACGGCGGCACCTCAGGTGAACCCCCAGCAAAGGCCGAATAAAGGTCCTAATCTTGTTGAAAAGCCAACCAAGTCAAACAGAAAGATTAAAATAGAAGAACGTTTTTCGTTGCTTCATGTAATCACGGTTGTTGTTCTTGCGTTTGTATTTGTTGCATCCGTAGCTTCCGTTATTTCTTTCAGAATAAAGCTTATGGAAGCGGAAACCGTGGGTCAGGATTATTCAGAGCAGCTTGATGTAGCTCAGGGCGAAAATGTAAGGCTGATGAACGAGCTTTCCAAGCTTGTTTCCGATGAGAAGGTAGAGGAATATGCGGTCAATACTCTCGGAATGAAAAAGCTTGAAAGATATCAGATTCATTATTTCCCGAATGAATCAACGGATGAAGCCGTTATTGTACAGACGGATTGAGTATAAACAGCTTTGTTTTTTCGTAAGGTGAGAATAAGTTGTTTTACTAACGGCATATATTGCAATAATGTGTAAATAAACTGATTTGATAATACCAAAGCTGTCTCAAAATGCGGTGTTCGGCTGTTTAAAGGCTCGTTGTGTTCGGGTCAGGTCGTTCGTTGCTTTATGAGGCGGCTGTTTTTATAGAAAGGGTGAAAACATGGCTGATAAGAAAAAAAGAAGGAAACTTACAAAGCGTGAAAAAACAATTGCAAGGGCGATTGTGCCGGTAGCTATGCTGGTTATTCTTCTGGCTTTAACCGCAGGCAACCTGATAAGAATAATGATAATAAACGGAGAAGATTATAAGAAAGCCGCCCGCAATTATCAGCTGCGTGACACCGTAGTTGCGGCGGACAGAGGCACTATATACGATGCCAAGGGTAATGTGCTCGCCAAAAGTGCATCTGTATGGAAAATTTATGTCAAGCCCAATATGGTTCCCAACGATGAAATCAAGAATTTTATTGCAAAAACACTCAGTGTTGCTTTTGATGATGTAAGCGCAGAAAGCATTGTAAAAACAATCGATAAGGGTAACAGTTATCAGAGCATAAAGGGCGAGGTTGAATTAGCCGAAAAAGAAAAGGTAAGAGAGGCTATTTATGCTGATACCTCAAAAATGAAATATACCACCACTGAAACAGATGAGGACGGTGTAGTTCATACGGTGGAAAAGGTGTTCCATATAAGCGATGCCGTAGGCATTGACCCCGATGTAAAACGCTATTATACCGACAGTACACTTGCGGCTACCGTTCTCGGATTTACGGGTGACAAGGGTGCAGGCAGGTCGGGTCTTGAGTATTATTATGAGAATTCTCTTGCAGGAAAATCAGGCAGAATCATAACGGCGAAGAATGCCGTAAACGGTCTTATGGGCAATGAGTATGAAACGGTTTACGATGCCGAGCAGGGTACCAGCCTTGTGCTGACAATTGATTCCACCATTCAGCGCTACCTCAGGGAAGAGCTTATGGATGTTTATGAGGATTCTCAGGGCGTCGGTGCTTACGGTGTGGTAATGGATGTAAACACGGGAGCAATTCTTGCTCTTTCATGTGTGCCCGGCTTTGCGGCGGATAATCCTTATGCACTTACCGAAGCTCAGAAAGCAAAGCTTGAGGAGCAGACTAATGAGGATGCAATGAATGCACTCAAGCAGGAATTTTATGAAGCTAACAGAAAAAATTATATTGTAAGCAGCACCTACGAGCCCGGCTCGGTATTTAAAACGGTTGTTGCGGCTGCCGCTCTTGAGGAAGGAACGGCAACAGAAGCAACTGACTATACCTGTGTAGGCAGTATTCATGTTGCAGGGCATAATATCCATTGCCACAACCACGACGGTCACGGCTATCAGACGCTCAGACAGGGTCTTATGAATTCCTGTAACCCCTTCTTTATAACTCTGGGTCAGGGGCTCGGTAAAGAAAAGTTCCTTGAATACTTTGAGGCTTTCGGATTTATGGAGAAAACAGGAGTTGACCTCCCGGGCGAACCCACGCCTAATCCCGTTGACCCTGATAACAGATACGGAGGCTCAGGCACATATTACGGCATTGATACAATGGGTATCGCAGAGCTTTCGAGTGCTTCGTTCGGTCAGTCGTTCGAGGTAACGCCTTTGCAGGTGGTTACTGCTCTTTCTGCAATAGCAAACGGCGGCAAGCTTGTGACTCCCTATGTTGTGGACAGTATGCTTGATGCTGACGGAAACGTTATAAGCAAAACCGAGCCTGTTATAAAGCGTCAGGTAATTTCCGAGAGCACGGCAAAGACGGTTACCGATATGATGGTTGATGTTGTTGCGAGCGGAACAGGTAAAAATGCTTATGTTGAAGGCTATAGCGTAGCAGGTAAAACAGGTACATCCGAAAAGCTCGGCAAGGATAATTATTATGTTGCATCCTTCGGATGCTTCGCTCCCGCAAATGACCCTGAAATAGCGGTTCTTATAATAGTTGATGAACCCGTAGGGCAGATAAACGGCGGTGCAATATGCACTCCCGTTGCGGCAAGAGTGGTTGAAAAAACTCTTGAGTATATGAATGTAGAGCGCATGTATACAAGCGAAGAACTCAAAAAGCTTGACAAAACCACTCCAAATATCGTCGGTCAGAGCGTTGAAGACGCAAAGGAACAGCTTGAAAATGAGGGCTTTAAGGTAAAGGTTGCAGGCAACGGAGAAAAGGTTATTTCACAAATGCCTTCCCATAACGCAAGTATTGCAAACGGCGGTGTTGTGGTGCTTTATACTGATTCGGATGAAAGGATTACGGCAACCGTACCTGATCTTTTGTATCTTTCCGTCACTCAGGCTACCTCTTCGGCAGTCAGTGCGGGAGTCAATATTAAAGTAGTGGGCAATTCAGGGCTTGACAAGAGCGAGCTTGTATCCTACGAGCAGAGCATAAACGCAGGTAATGAGGTTGAATACGGTTCAACCGTTACCGTTTATTTTAAATCCAACAGCGGAGTTTCGGATTATTCCGAATAAAGTCAGACAAACGGGGGAAAAGCGATGAAACTCAAAAAACTTACGGAAGGGCTCGGTTACACGGCTTGCCCGTGTGACGAGGAGGTAACCCTCATCACCGATGATTCGAGAAAGGTGACTGAGGGATGCCTGTTTGTATGCATAAAAGGTGCTAATTTTGACGGCCATACCGTTGCTGAGCAGGCGCTGAGCAACGGAGCGGTTGCGGTTGTTACCGAGTATGATCTTGGCCTTGAACGCCAGATAATTGCCGATAATACAAGAAGTGCTTACTGCAAGCTTTCTGCAGCATTTTTCGGTCATCCTGAGGATAAACTTGAAATAGTTGGAGTAACAGGCACAAACGGAAAAACAACCACCTGTTTTATCCTTAAAGGTATATTTGACAATCTCGGCATAAAGAGCGGTCTTATAGGCACCGTAAAAAATATGGTGGACGATAAGGAATATCCTGCATCGTTTACTACTCCCACGGCTTTTGAGCTTTTCTCTCTGCTTTCGGATATGGTGGATGCAGGCTGTGAATACTGCTTTATGGAGGTTTCCTCTCAGGCGCTTGATCAGAAGAGGGTTGATGCCATCCGTTTCAGCGCTGCCGTATTTACCAATCTTTCAAGAGACCATCTTGATTACCACGGTACAATTGAAAATTACATGGCTGCAAAGAAACAGCTTTTCTCCATGACAAATATGGCAATAGTGAATTTTGATGACCCTGCAGGGCGTGAAATGCTCGACGGAGTGGATTGCAGAAGAATCACATATTCTGCCGTGAGCGACCAGAGCAGCTATTGCGCAAAAAATATAAGAACAAAGCCCGATGCCGTAGAATATGAGCTCCTCAGCGACAGTAAAATCGGCAGAGCCCGTTTCTGCGTTCCCGGTAACTTCTCGGTTTACAATTCAATGGCGGCTGTTATCTGCGCTATTGAGCTTGGCATAGGCTTTGACGAAGCTCTTGATGCTCTTTCAAAATGCAGAGCGGTAAAGGGCAGGGCGGAGGTTGTGCCCACCGATACGGATTACACCGTAATAGTTGACTATGCACACACACCTGACGGACTCGAGAATGTACTCACAAGCCTTAAAGAGCTTGCAGACGGCAGGCTGATTTGTGTGTTTGGCTGCGGCGGTGACAGAGACAAAACCAAGCGTCCGCTTATGGGTGAAATTGCCGAAAAGTACGCCGATTTGTCGGTTGTAACCTCGGATAATCCCAGAAGCGAGGACCCGGATGCAATAATTGAGGATATACTTAAGGGCATGAAGGATTCTTCAAAATATATTGTTGAGCCTGACCGCAGAAAAGCAACCGCAAAAGCACTTAAAAAGGCTCAGGCGGGAGATATTGTTCTCCTTGCAGGCAAGGGTCATGAAACCTATCAGATTCTTGCAAGTGGCAAAATCCACTATGATGAAAGAGAAGTAGTGGCAGAAATTCTGAATTCTTCGGGGTGTTGAAATGCAGGCGTTAAATATTAAGGATATCGCAAAGGCAATAGGTGCCGAGTGTGCGCTTGATTGCGAAATTTACGATATCTGTACCGATACAAGAAAAATCACTCAGGGCTGTCTTTTTATAGCCATAAGGGGCGAGAATTTTGACGGTCACGATTTTGCCGCAAAAGCCCTTGAGGGCGGAGCAGTTGCGGTTGTATGCGAAAAGGATTGCTCCTTGGGTGACCGTCAGCTTCTTGTTAAAAGCACAAGGCAGGCGTTGCTTGATGCGGCGGGCTATTACAGAAGCCTTTTCAATATTCCCGTTGTAGGAATTACCGGCAGCGTCGGAAAAACAACAACAAAGGAAATGACTCACACCGTCCTTTCCGCTAAATACAAAACACTCAAAAACGAAGCAAATCTTAATAATGAAATCGGTGTGCCGCTCACTCTTTTGCGTCTGGATTCAAGCTATGAGGCGGCGGTAATCGAAATGGGAATGAGCAACGCAGGTGAAATTGCTGCCATAACCGCAGCAGTAAAGCCTGACATTGCCATAATCACCAATATCGGTGTTTCACACATGGAAAATCTCGGTTCACGCGAGAATATCCTTAAAGCCAAGCTTGAAATAACGCAGAGTATGAAGTCAGGCTCCGTTCTTATTCTCAACGGGGATGACGATTATCTGCCGACAGTTGATTTGCCTGATTTTTCACTTAAGTTTTTCGGTGTAAGCAAGCCTGACTTTGATATAACCGCCGAGGATGTTGTGCTCAGCGATTCGGGGGCTGATTTTACGGCAAAAACCGCCGAGAGTGAAGTGCGTGTAAGCCTTCCCGTTACGGGTATTCACAATGTGTGCGATTCCCTTTCGGCAATATATGCAGGCTTAAAGCTCGGTATTTCCCTTGAAGCGGCATCAGAGGCGCTCGGAAATTATGCCGTATCAGGCATGAGACAGAGAGTGAACAAGATAAACGGTATCACCGTTATTGAGGATTGCTACAACGCAAGCCCCGATTCGGTAAAGGCGGCGCTTTCAGTTCTTGCATCAATGAATGCCGAGCGGAAGATTGCCGTTATAGGCGATATGAAAGAGCTCGGCTCAATAGCGGAGCAGGCTCACAAGAATGTGGGTATACAGGCTGCTGAACTCGGCATAGATATTTTACTTACTTACGGTCAGATGGCGGCGCTTGCCACAATCTACGGCATACATTCGGGTGTGCCCTTTTGCAAGGCGTTCGGCAACAAGGAGGAGCTTGCCGCTTATCTTGCGCAAAACGTTAAAGAAGGCGATGCCGTTCTGTTTAAAGCAAGCAGAGCGATGCGCCTTGAAGAAATAATGAATATTTTGTATGAGGAATTGAAAAAGAGCGGAAAGGATTGAAAAATATGAACACAATTGCGGCTTTGGTTATGGCTTTGGTTGCGGGCATTGCAGTTACGGGAGTACTCGGATTTGTTATGATTCCGTGGCTTCGCAAGCTTAAATTCGGTCAGACTATTCTTGATATCGGCCCTGCGTGGCATAAAAGTAAGCAGGGCACACCCACCATGGGCGGCATAATGTTTATCATAGGTACTGTTGTTGCCGTAGCAGTTACGGTTATAACCGATAAGCTCATGGGCGGCGCAATCACTGAATCTGCGGCGGAGATTTTTTCGGGCTCTGCGCTCAAGACTAAATTCTGGAGCGGTCTGCTTATGGCAATATCCTTCGGACTTGTCGGCTTTGTTGACGATTATATCAAGGTAGTCAAAAAGCGTAATCTCGGCCTTACAATAATTCAGAAAACAGTTATTCAGCTTCTTATAAGCATTGCATACCTCGCCAGCATCTATATGGGCAGAGGAAATGATGCTTCCATGTTTATACCCTTTGTCGGCAATGTTGACCTTGGCTTTTTCTATTGGATTTTCGGCATCGCCGTAATCTATGCCGCAACCAATGCGGTAAACTTTACTGACGGTATTGACGGCCTTTGCACAAGCGTTACCGTAACCTTTGCGGTTGCAATGGGTGTTATTGCCGCGTTGAGAGAATTTTTCGGCTTTTCGCTGCTTGCGGCGGCTCTTGCCGGCGCTTGCATAGGCTTTCTGCTGTGGAACAAAAACCCTGCCAAGGTATTTATGGGAGACACAGGCTCGCTCTTCCTTGGCGGCATGGTTGTAGCTCTTGCTTATGCTGTTGACTGTCCCCTTATTCTTGTATTCACAGGTCTTATTTATGTTATAGAAGGCGCTTCCGATGTGCTCCAGATAGGTTACTTCAAGCTGACCCACGGCAAGCGTATATTCAAAATGGCTCCCATTCACCATCATTTTGAAATGAGCGGCTGGGGCGAAAAGAAAATAGTGGGTGTTTTCACCTTCGTGAATATTTTAGGCTGCGTTGCAGGCTTCCTTATTATGAAATTCGGAGGCTTTGCCGCCTGAGAATGATTTAAGCGGAATTTTGTGAGAGGAGGTACAGCCGTGACAAATCAGACACAGACTCTTACCCTGAAAGAGCGAATTTTCAACTTCTTCACGTTGCGTAATATCAAAGAGACCTTCTTTGGATTTTTTAAGTGGAGAGGAAGTATTGACAAATATATAATGCGCGGACCCATCGACCTCACATTCTTCATTATTATGATGGTTCTGCTGTGCGTGGGTCTTATTACCACGTTTTCTGCAAGCTATGTTGCAGCAAAGGCAAATATCGGCTCTGTTGATACCGGAGGCGATGCATATTATTACCTTAAAACTCAGCTTTTGTATATTGTTGTCGGTCTTGTACTGATGTATGTTATATCCAAAATAAAGCTGGATTTTGTTGAACAGGCAGCCAATCTTGCGGTAATACTGATGATTTTGCTGCTGGCATATACTCTCATAAATCCTGCAATTATCCCCGGCAAGGAAAGCTACAGACGCTGGGTAAATATAATCATTACGTTTCAGCCGTCTGAGTTTGCAAAAATAGTTTTGATTATATTCCTTGCGGCAAGCATGAAAAAGAATCAGAAACGTCTTGCCGAGGATTGGAAACTCTCTGTTTACTATATCATCCTTGTAGGCATTTTCTGTATCCTTATTCTTGCCGAAAATCACCTCTCTGCAACCATTCTTGTGTTTGCAATAGGTATGATTATGGTTTTTCTCGGCGGAGGAAAGCTGGCCGTTTTCGGTGTAGGCTCGCTCGGTGCGGGAGCGTTGCTTCTGGTAGCGTGGGCAACGGGACTGCTGCAAAAATACATGGGTGACAGAATTGATATGTGGCTCAAGCTTCTTTTCAATGAAAAGCTTACAGACGCCGAAAGGCAGGGTGACGCATGGCAGATTCTGCAATCCTTATATGCCATAGGCTCGGGCGGCGTTTTCGGAGTCGGTCTCGGTCAGTCCAGGCAGAAGCATCTTTACATTCCCGAGCCGCAGAATGACTTTGTTTTTTCAATCGCCTGTGAAGAGTACGGCTATATTGGCGCAATTGCCATTATGGTGCTGTTTATGATTCTTGTGGTGAGAGGATTTCTTCTTGCAATCAACATGAAGGATAAATTCAGCTCCTTGCTTGTTATGGGTATTTGCTTCCATGTCGGCTTGCAGGCGGCGCTCAATATGGCGGTTGTAAGCGGCACGGTGCCCAATACCGGTATAGGACTTCCGTTTTTCAGCGCAGGCGGCTCTGCGATGGTTACTTTGCTTGCGGAAATGGGTCTGGTACTGTCGGCATCGAGAGGTGTAACCAAATCTATCAAGGGGAGCGGTAAAAGGCTATGATAAGTAAACTTGATTCAAAAAGAGTTTTAATTGCGGCAGGCGGCACGGGCGGTCACATCAACCCTGCGCTTGCGGTTGCAGGCTATATCAGAGAGAATTGTCCTTCTGCCGAGATTGTTTTTGTAGGCACGGCAAATAAAATGGAAGCAAAGCTTGTCCCTGCGGCAGGCTTTGAACTGCGTACAATTGAAATCAGCGGTTTTCGCAGAAGTTTTGCACCTGATGCAATTATTCACAATATCAAAACTCTTCTCAATATTTTCAAAGCCTCCCGTCAGGCGAAAAAAATCATAAAGGATTTCAAGCCTGATGTTGCCATAGGTTTTGGCGGATACGTAAGCGGACCTGTATTAAGAATGGCGGCAAAGCTCGGTGTACCTACTGCTATCCATGAGCAGAACGCTTTCCCCGGAGTTACCAACAAGGCGCTTGCAGGCAAGGTGAATACGGTAATGCTCACCGTTGCCGATGCCGAAAAGCACATGACCTGCAAAAACAAGCCCGTTGTAACGGGCCTGCCTATAAGAGGCGATATTCTCAGCACTCCCGCAGAGCTGTCAAGGTTTGAAATGGGTATAGGCGATGAACCGCTTATTCTTTCAATGGGCGGAAGTCTCGGCGCTCAGCCCGTGAATGATGCGGTAGAGGGCATGATTGTAAATAAATACAAAAACAAGGATTGCCGTTTTCTCCACGCCACGGGTAAGGATGCGGCGGCATTCTGCAAAAGGCTTGAAGATAAAGGCGTAAATCTTAAGGAAAATACCCACATAATGGTTGAGGAGTATATAAATGTTCCAAAATGTCTGCCTGCGGCTGATGTTGTAATCTGCAGAGCAGGTGCGAGCTCGCTGAGCGAAATTCAAGCGCTCGGTAAGCCTTCGATTCTCATTCCGTCACCCTATGTTACCGAGAATCATCAGTACCACAATGCAATGGCTCTTGTAAACAGAGGTGCGGCAATAATTCTTGAAGAAAAGAATCTTACCGCAGATTCACTTACAAAGGCTGTCAATGACCTGCTTGCCGATAAGCAGAAACTTAAAGAAATCGGTGAAAATGCAAGGGCGATGGCAGTAGTTGATGCAGCAAAAATTATAAGTGAAGAGATTTGCAAAATCGTTAAATAACAATCACTCAAATTTCCTTGGCGGCATAGTATGGAAAGAATGAGGTTTTGCTTCATTTTTCTGTAAAGGAGTATGCAGCATGGAAAGACTTGTTATTGACGGAGGAAAGAAGCTCAGAGGAGAGATTGCGGTACAGGGCGCAAAGAACAGTGTTCTGCCCATAATTGCGGCAACGCTTGCCGCAGAGGGCGTGAGCGTGATACATAACTGCCCCGTACTTTGCGATGTTACGGCAGAGCTTGATATTCTCAGACTGCTCGGCTGTGAGGTTGAAATGAGCGGCTCTTCGGTAAGGATTGATTCCACCAAAGCAACCCGTTGTGAAATACCGGAAAATCTAATGAGGGAAATGCGTTCCTCCATAATTTTCCTCGGTTCTCTTCTTGCAAGATTCGGGTGTGCAAGGGTGAGTGTGCCCGGTGGATGCGATATAGGAGAAAGACCGATTGACTATCACCTTGCACTTTTTGAAAAAATGGGCGTGCGCACCGAGTGCGGCTGTGACGGCTGCCTGCGTTGTGAATGCCCTGACGGTCTATATGCGGCAAGGATTATTTTGCCGTATCCGAGTGTCGGCGCCACCGAGAATGCTATTCTTGCCGCCGTTAAGGCAAAGGGCACAACGGTGATTGAAAATGCGGCTCGTGAGCCCGAAATCAACGACCTTGCCGATTTTCTTATAAAATGCGGTGCAAGGATAAACGGTGCAGGCGAAAGAACAATAATAATAGAGGGTGTGAAAACCCTTGAAGCGTGCGAATACAGCGTTATACCTGACAGAATAATAGCAGCTACCTTTATGTCGGCGGCGGCTGTTACGGGAGGAAAGATAACCCTTCGTCAGATACGCACACAGCATCTTGCGCCGGTGCTGCCCTGCTTTGAAATGTCAGGGTGCACAACTAAAATTTATTCCGATTGTATTACGGTTTCGGCGCCTGAACGGCTTAAAAGCATGGGGGTAATACGCACAAATCCGTACCCCGGTTTCCCTACTGATTGCCAGGCTGTGGTTATGGCAATGGCCTGTGTTGCCGATGGGGTGACGGTAATAACGGAGCGGATTTTTGAGAACAGATTCCGCCATGTTGTGCCGCTGAGAAGATTTGGCGCACAGATTGAAACAGAGAACAATGCTGTGGCAATAATTGAGGGGAAAGAACGCTTTAATGCCGCAAAGGCTTGTTCAACTGATTTAAGAGGGGGAACTGCGCTTGTGATAGCGGCGCTTGCCGCCGAGGGTCGCAGTGAAATTACAGGTTTACACCACATCGACAGAGGATGTGAAAGAATAGAGAATTGCTTTTCTGTGCTGGGAGGGCAAATAAAAAGGTTGGATTGAAATGGCAATGAGTCCGTATGAAGAGGGTCAGTATGTAAGACCTTCGCCTGAGGAAAGAAGAAAGAAACTTAAAAAAATCAAAAGAAAGCGCAGGTTTCGCCTGGCAGTTGTTGTGCTGGCATCATTGCTTGTGCTTGCGGTTGTTTTTTCGCCAGTGTTCCTGTTTGCGGTGTTCAGGGTGAAAAACTATTCGGTTACGGGAGAAACCCATTATTCAAAAGAGACAATTATCGAAAGCTGTCCGATAGAAGTCGGAAAAAGCCTTGTGCTTGCCGACTTGAAAAAAGCACAGGCGGCGATTGAAGAGGAGCTTCCTTACATCAAAAAAGCAACATTAAAAAGGTCGTTGCCTTCAACGCTTTCCATTTCCGTATCGGAAGCGAGCGAAAAGTATACAATTTATTCGGGCAAGTCAGGCAATTATCTTATCCTGAGCGAAACCTTTAAGATTCTGGGAGCAAGCCATGAAGCCAAGGCAGGTCTTACCCTCATCAAGGGAGCATCTCCCGAGGAAACCGAAGCAGGTAAGCAGCTTTGCTTTGTGAAGGCGGCCGAGGATACCGAAACCGTTGTGAATGACAAAATCCTCAGCACGCTTGAAGAGGTTGCGTATGCGCTCGTTGCCTCAGGGATTGCGGATGTTACAAAGATTGATATTACTTCACTTTCCGATATAAAAGTTCTTTATCAGGACAGACTCATCCTTGAAATCGGCTCAGTTTCGGATGCTGACGGCAAGCTTGAACTTGCGGCTCAGGTTATCGAAAAAGAGGATGAGTTAAATCCTGAGCAAAAGGGAACAATAGACCTTACAATAAGCAAAAAAGCTTATGTAAACCCCGGCGAATTTGAGTATGATTCAGTCCCGTCAGACGAAGGGGAAACAGAGCAGACACAGCAATCCTCCGAGGAAAACGAAGAGGATGAAGAGGGCCGTGAATATGAAAAAACTCAGCAGGATGACGGTGAATCTGAAGAAGAAACTTCCGAAGAAGAGGAAGAATAAATCGAAAAACGTGATTTTTTTGCACAAAAAGATAAAAAAGTTCACATTTTCAATAAAAAAATCATTGATATATAATAAATTTACAAATTGTTCTTGTTTTTTTGTGTAAAGCGTGTTAATATAATTCTGTTTAATGCTGATTTTAAAAAATAATTGGGGGTCATGAAAAATGGCATTTGAAATTGATAACGATTTTGAAAGCGCCGTTCAGATTAAGGTTATCGGTGTTGGCGGCGGCGGCGGAAACGCTGTAAACCGCATGATTAATTCAGGCGTTCTCGGCGCAGAGTTTATTGCAGTAAATACGGACAAGCAGGTTCTTGTTCATTCCAAAGCAACCCATAAGATTCAGATTGGCGAAAAGTCAACTCACGGTCAGGGTGCAGGCGGCAAGCCCGAGGTTGGTGCAAAGGCAGCGGAAGAAAGCCGCGAAGCTATCACTGACGCACTCAAGGGTACCGATATGGTATTCATCACCGCAGGTATGGGCGGCGGTACAGGTACAGGCGCAGCTCCCGTTATCGCTTCCTGTGCAAAGGATCTTGGTTGCCTTACCATCGGCGTTGTTACAAAGCCCTTCAAGTTTGAGGGCAGAAGAAGAATGAATCAGGCTCAGGACGGCATTGCAAAGCTTGCAGAGCATGTTGACAGCCTTATCGTTATCCCCAATGACAGACTTCGTGCACTTGATGACAGAAAGAAGACTATCGCTGAAGCTTTTGCTGAGGCAGCCGAGGTTGGTCTTCAGGGCGTTAAGAG
>JAZSIQ010000156.1:0-8242 GCA_045533875.1 Acutalibacteraceae bacterium
CCATCGGCACAATCGAGTGGGAGTAAGATTTTAATTTTCAGAAACCCTTATTCTTAAAGGGTTTCTGTTTTTTTATACAAAAAGAGCCGAGTCCTTAACCGGACCCGGCTTTTGCTATTAGTATATTTAAATTATAAGCTGTTAATCATATCAAGGTAATTGACATAGTATTCAAAAATATCAGTATTTACCTTTGTCATTCCACCCTGAAGAGACATATGGTCACCACGGTATACCGGCATAATATTCCATACACCCTTAGTTACGTTATCAGGGTCGTATACAGTATTTGGCGCGCTGCTTGGAGCAAGTGCGGAAATCGTATTAACAAGACCGTCATTTTCAAGCCATGTTTCGTCAATTTCAAAGCCTGCTTCTGTCTGGCTGATATATCTGCCTATCTGATTTGCGCTTGATTGGAACATCTTCTCCATTATCTCTGTATCGGCAGAATACGTACCGTCCGCATTTTTATCCGTAGCTGTACAGGCGATTGAAAAATAGTAAGTATCGGGACTGGTAAAAATGCTTTTGTTCAACTCTAACGCATTATCAATATACATATCATACGCAGCCGTATCCGCCTGCGAAGGCTTTGATGTGTATGAGCTTGTACCGTTGTGGGGTGCGGCAAGAGAAGTCATTGAATAAATCCAGTCGCCTTTTCCTCCGGTAAAGAACGGTGAAACATCCTCGGAACTCGCTTGCATTTCCTCATTACTTCCAACCGCCATAAGCGAGGCGAAAACACGGATTGTTGCACCGCCGAAAGAATGACCGAGAAGATTGATTTTATTTGTACTGTCCCACTTCTCAATAAGAGCCCTGCCTGTAAAATCCTCACCGTAACGCTCGTGACCGCAAAGTGAACTGTGCGCCTCACCGTAGTCAACAACGGTTCCGGTAAGCTGCGCATAAAGCTCGCAAGCTCTGTCCCAAGCGCTTGCAGTACCGTCAACGGAAGCGGCATAACATTCATAGCCGGCTGCGTTGAGCTTCTTCATTAAATCACCGTTAAAAATGCCCCAATAAGGAAACAGGTTGTAATAAAAATCGTAACTACCCCAACCCATCAGACCGTGTACCCAAACATACTTATAGTTTGTGTTCCAGTCATCTTTGTCAACTTCGGGCATATTGCCGGGAAAAAACACAGAAACTATGAGCATTATAATTGCAAGTGGTACAGAAATAATTTTAGCCATCAAAAAACTCCTTTTTTCAAATTTAGAATATTATATTACATGCGGAAATATATGTCAATATATATAATATATTGTAATGTATGAAAAGCTTTTTGAAAAACATATAAACGGAATTGTAAACGAAGAAAGCTTTATGCAGTTATCTCTGAAGTATGAAGCAGAGCAAGATGAACTGAAGGTTAAAATCAAGCAATACCGTGATGAACTCGCCGAAACTGAAAACCTGCGTACAAGCAAAGAGCAGTTCACAATGGCTGTCCGTAAGTTTATGCAGATGGAAACGCTTACACCTGCACTTCTGAACAAACAGATTGAGAAGATTGAAGTTTACTCCATTGAGGGTAAAGGCAAAAACAGAACGCAAAGGATAATCATTCACTACCGCTTTTTCGGAGTGATTGAAAATCCCGTGAAAGAGGAAAATGTAGTCCTTGAAGCAAGACAAGGCGTAGCCGTGGAATATCTCACGGCATAACAAAAAAGAGCAGGCTAAAACCTGCTCGATACATAACAATATTAACTATGAGGAAATGTAAAAAAAAGAAAAGTGAGTATTCACTTGTGTTATGAATACTCACTATGGTGCGGGTAGCAGGACTTGAACCTGTACCGAGTTGCCCCGACTAGAACCTGAATCTAGCGCGTCTGCCAATTCCGCCATACCCGCAAATTGTGCCTCCGATTTTTACACGGTGAGGCTGCCGAGGGGGAGCTTGATTTCAGTTAAAAACTTACTTTCAGCTTAGTCCGCTTAGTAAAAAGAGGATTCCTTGCGGAATCCTCAATGGTGCGAGAGACGGGACTTGAACCCGTACGGGATTACCACACGCCCCTCAAACGTGCGCGTCTGCCGATTCCGCCACTCTCGCTCGGAACGTTTGCTATTATAGCAAAGCCGCACGAGAATGTCAAGAGAAATTTTCAAATTTTTTTAAAATTTTTTTTAAATTGTTTTATAGTGCAAAATCAGAAAAAAACAACAATTATTCAAAATAGCAGAAAGTATTGACAGACATAGGATTAACAGCGATATCAGTACCTTTTATTACTTTTTGTGTTAAATCATTATCTTTGTCGGTAACGGCATGAATCACGTCGCCCTTGGCAGGAATAGTAACTTTTTTCACATCAGCAGAAAGATTTATCATTATCACAACTATCTCAGTATCTTTCTTAAACGCAAGAGTAAGCAAATCCTTACAATCACTCTGTGCGCTTATACGCACGCTGCCCGGCTGAATATACTTTGAAAAATTACCCGTTACATACAGTCTCTTTGTAACCTCAAACGTTTTATCCTCAAGATTAATATAAATCAGACCATCGCAGTAATCCACTTCCGAAACAGCAATCCAATGCTGCCAGGAAACAGCGTTTAGCAACGTGAAATCCTCGTAAATCGTCTTGGCTGCAACCAAAGCCGAATCCATACCCTTATCTCTGCCGCCCTTCATGTGAGTCCATTCGCTCATTTTAACGGGCATACCGGGATATTTTCTGTCCATCCAGCGACGGAAGCGCTTAACATAGGCGGTGCGATTATTAAGAAACGGTACTTTGAGCGGTACGGAAACAGGCAGACAGTAGGAATGAACATCCACTGCATCAAGATATTTTCTCACATCAGGATTTTTCAGCAGAGCCCTTGTGTATGATTTGTTAAACCAGCGTATATCGCCTGATTCGGCTCCTGACAGTTTTAAATTTTTAAGCTTCGGTCTTTTTGAAAATTCCTGTGAAAAAACTTTGAAAACCTTAGCAACACTTTTCGGCTTATAGTGGCAACCTTCCTGACCGCCGTTCCATATCCACAAAGGCTCATTTACGGGAGAGAGATATCTGACAGGTAAACCTTTTTCTATAAAATGCTCTGCAACATCAAGGCAATAGCATGCAAATTCACGATAGTTTTTCTCAGAGATATTTTCACGGAAAAGTTTACCTTTATCAGCATGAGCCATGTTGTTTTTGGTAAGCCTCTCCAAAGGGGAATTAACAAAAAGAATAATTTCATTTGCACCGTCTTTTACTGCGCGTTCCATCATATAAACCGCATTGGCATCCCTGCTCCAGTCGTATTCATGCGCCGCAGTTTCAAAACACTCTGTGCTCCTTGCAGGCTGACTGTATTCTCCCCTGCCCGAATGCTTTGAGCCTGCTCCGATATTGTAACGGTAAACCTGCATACCGATTCCATTATCTTTGCTGTAAAGAAGCTGAGAAATTCTGTCCCTTACCGCAAGACCGCTTTCTGCATCAATATGATTCCAGCCGCCTACAATCTGCGCCCACCAGGCACCGCTTGCACCCATACTTTCATAAGTTTGATAAGTGATGTCGGGATTAATTTTAATTACCATAATCTTACCTCCGATGCAGGATGTTGAAATTATATCATAAACGTATTAAAACAGCAAATAATAAATCATATTCAAAAAGTTTACCTGAAAAATCGAATTATTCCACAAAAAAATTCTTGACTTTTTGTATAGTTGTGATAATATAATTGTATTAAAAGCAATGATGGAGCGAGTAAACGGGAAAAATGCTTTTTCAGAGAGCTGTTGACGGTGTAAATACAGCAGCATCCCCGCTGAATAACACTCCGGAGCCTGCGGAAGAAAGCCTGTGGCAATTAGAACCGCACGTTACATCGCGTTAAGATGAAGAGAGGATTGCATTGCAATCAATATGGGTGGTACCGCGGAAGCTGTCTTTCGTCCCATGCTAAGGGATGAAGGCGGCATTTTTTTGTTTTATCCGCCCCTTAAAATGTATAATAATCTTAAAGGAGATATTACTATGAACAGAACACACACTTGTAATCAGCTTCGTGAAAACAACATAGGCGAGCAGGTAATCCTTGAAGGCTGGGTTGACACTATCCGTGACCACGGCGGCGTTATCTTCATTGACCTTCGTGACCATTACGGTCTTACCCAGGTTGTTTTCAACGATGACTCCGTACTCAAGGGAGTTACAAAAGAAACAGTTATTTCCGTTAAAGGCACCGTCACCAAGCGTGATGAGGAAACCGTTAACACCAAGCTCGAAACAGGTCTTATTGAAGTTAAGGCAACTGAGCTTACCGTTCTCGGTCCCTGCCTCAACACTCTCCCCTTTGAGATTACCAATTCTACTCAGACCCGTGAGGAAGTAAGACTCAAATACCGTTACCTTGACCTGAGAAACCCCAAAATTCATCAGAATATCGTTCTTCGTTCCAAGGTTATAAGCTACCTCAGAAAGCAGATGGAAGAGCTCGGATTTATGGAAATCAACACTCCTATCCTTACCGCTTCTTCTCCCGAAGGCGCAAGAGACTACCTTGTTCCCAGCAGAAAGCACAAGGGAAAGTTCTATGCTCTTCCCCAGGCTCCCCAGCAGTTCAAGCAGCTGCTTATGACCTCGGGCTTTGACAGATACTTCCAGATAGCTCCCTGCTTCCGTGACGAGGATGCAAGGCAGGACCGTTCACCCGGTGAATTCTATCAGCTTGACTTTGAAATGGCTTTTGCTTCTCAGGAAGACGTTTTTGAAGTTGCTGAAACAGTTATCTACAACACCTTCTCCAAATTCTCCGACAAGCCTGTTTCCAAGCCCCCCTTCAAGCGCATCACTTTTGCAGATTCAATGCTCAAATACGGCAGCGATAAGCCCGACCTTCGCAATCCTCTTATCATTCAGGATCTGACTGAGTTCTTCTCAAAGGTTGAATTCCCGCTCTTCAAGGGCAAGCCCGTAAGAGGTATTGTTGCCAACTGCACAGGCAAATCAAAGAAGTTCTTTGAGGATTCACTTAAGTTTGCAATGAGCATTGGAATGAAAGGTCTCGGTTACCTCACCTACACCGACGGAATCTACAAGGGACCCATCGAGAAGTTCCTCTCTCCCGAGCAGAAGGCTGAGCTTACCGAAATGGTTGGCATCAAGGACGGCGAAACCCTTTTCTTCATCTGCGATGCAATCAAGGTTGTTAACCGACTTGCAGGCGAAATCAGAACATGGCTCGGTCAGAATCTTGACGTAATCAACAAGGATGCTTACGAATTCTGCTTCATCGTTGATTTCCCCATGTACGAGCTCAATTCAGAAACGAACAAGATTGACTTCACTCATAACCCCTTCTCAATGCCTCAGGGCGGTCTTGAAGCTCTCAACACCAAGGATCCCCTTGAAATCTTCGCTTATCAGTACGATATCGTATGCAACGGCGTAGAGCTTTCTTCCGGCGCTGTAAGAAACCACAACCCCGAAATTATGAAGAAGGCTTTCGACATTGCAGGTTACAGCGAAGAAGACCTCAAGGCAAAATTCGGCGCTCTTTATACCGCATTCAACTTCGGTGCTCCTCCCCACGCAGGCATGGCACCCGGCATTGACAGAATGATTATGCTTATCGCCGGCGAAGAAACCATCCGTGACGTTATTGCATTCCCGCTTAACGGCAACGCTCAGGATCTTATGATGGGAGCACCCGGCGAAGTTACCGAGCAGCAGCTCAGAGAAGCTAATATCAGAGTAAGAGACTAATATTTTCTCTCACAGAAAGAAGGCATATTTATGGATAAAAACGGATTGGTCCGCCTTGAAAAGCTCAATCAGCTCAGCTTGACAGAAACAGAAGAAGCTGCGGCTCTTGATTTCTTTGCACGCCGCGGCAATCAGGCGGAAGCATTAAACGGCATCAACACTGACAATACCGAAAGAATGGTGCATGTTATTCCCATGACCAATGTAATCAGAGAAGACAAACAGGATAAGCTTTTCACCCGTGACCAGCTGCTTGAAGGCGCTCCCGAGAGCATGGACGGTTATTGGCAGGTTCCCCGCCTTGTTGATTAACACTCTTTCTGCAAAGGATGATTGATTTATGAACAAATACATTACAAAATCAGCCGAGTCTGCCGCAAAAGCGGTAGTGCTTGACGATATGATTCTTACCGTTGGCATGCCCACCACAGCAGGCTCAAAAATGCTTGACGGTTATAACAGCCTTTTTGAAAGCGAAGCTGTTACCAAGCTTAAGAGCGCAGGCTACGGCATTGCAGGCAAAGCAAACATCGGCGAATTCGGCCTTGATTTCCTTGGCGAAACGTCATACTTCGGCGCTTGCGTCGATGAAAACGGAAATCTTATTTCCGGCTGTGCCGCCGCAATAAATGACGGCGATGCTTTTGCCGCTGTTGCTCTTGATACTAACGGTGCACCCAGAAGAGCTGCCGCTCTTGCAGGTCTTACCTGCCTTAAACCCACCTACGGTACCGTTTCAAGATACGGTGTTATCCCCGTTGCCTGCTCAGGCGAAGCTCTCAGCGTTACCGCTAAAACAGCCGCTGATGTTGCTGAGATTGCTGACTGCATCATCGCTCACGATTGCAAGGACGGCACAAGTCTCCCTGAGGAAGCCTGCAACAGCATCAAAGGCGACATAAAGCAGGGTGAATTCAAAAAGGTTGCTGTTATTAAGAATTTTGTTGACAGCGCAGACAATGACGCTCAGGCAAAAATCGCATCTGCTTGCGCCGCTCTCAACAAGTCAGGTATTTCAACCGAGGAGATTAACGATGAAATTCTCCCCATGGCTCAGAGTGCATGGTTTATACTTATGTCCGCTGAGGCATGCAACAATATTTCAAGATATGACGGCATAAAGTTCGGCTACCGTTCACCCAATTATAAGAACATTGATGAGCTTTACACCAACAGCAGAACCGAAGCTTTCGGTTTGCTTACAAAGCTTACCGTTCTTTACGGTTCCGATTGTCTCTCTGACGATAATTATATGCCCGTTTACGATAAGGCGCTGAGAATACGCAGAGTTATCAGCGAGCATCTCAATTCACTTTTTGAAAAATACGATGCTCTTATTCTTCCTGCTTGCTCAAAAACAGCATACAGCGAAGATACAGTTAAATCCGATATTGATACCGCTTACAACGAGAGCCTTTATACTGCTCCTGCTTCAATTTCAGGTGTTCCTGCAGTTACCTGCGCAGGTGTTCAGTTCATAGGTAAAGCACTCAGCGATAAAGTGCTCCTCGGTTTGGCTCAGATCTGCGAAAAGGAGGCTTAAGGCATAATGAAATTTGAAACTGTTATAGGTCTTGAAGTCCACGTTGAGCTTGCGACCGATTCAAAAATTTTCTGCTCATGCAGTGCCAAGTACGGCGCTGAGCAAAATGACAGCGTATGCCCTGCCTGCTGCGGTATGCCCGGTATGCTTCCCATCGTCAACAAGCATGTTGTTGACCTCGGTATGACCGCCGGCATGATGCTCAACTGCGATATTAACCGCACTACCACCTTCGATAAAAAGAGCTACTATTATCCCGACCTTCCCTGCTCATACCAGACCACTCAGTGGTTTGCTCCTATCTGCGTAAACGGCAAGGTAAGAATTGAAACCGACAACGGCGAAAAATTCATCCGCATCAAGCAGATTCACATGGAGGAAGATGCAGGTAAGCTTGTTCACGATGACTGGACCGACACTTCACTCGTTGACTTCAATCGCACCAGCGTTCCGCTTATTGAAATCGTAAGCCAGCCCGACCTTTCAAGTGCAAAGGAAGTTCTTGCTTACCTTGAAAGGCTCAGAAATCTTCTTCGTTTTGCAAGGGTTTCCGATTGCCGTTGGGAACAGGGCTCCATGCGTTGCGATGTTAACCTCTCCGTAAGACCAGAGGGCAGCGACAAGCTCGGCGTAAGAACCGAAATGAAAAACATGAACTCTCTTTCCGCTATCGAAAGAGCAATTGAATATGAGGTTGCACGCCATATAGATGCCATCGCAAACGGCACAGAAGAGCTTGTTCAGGAAACCCGCCGCTGGGATGACGTAAAAGGCAAGAGCTATCCCATGAGAAACAAGGAAACTGCGGGCGATTACAGATATTTCCCCGACCCCAACATCATGCCCGTTGTTATTGACGACGAGTGGTTTGACAAAATCACATCCACCCTCCCCGAGTTCCCCGAAATCAAAGAAAAGGGGTTCATTGAGGAATATGAGCTTGACGAAAAAGTTGCTTCTC
>JAZSIQ010000033.1:0-9957 GCA_045533875.1 Acutalibacteraceae bacterium
TTGTCACAGCAAGGCAAAAATCTGCAGGAATACGAGGTTATTTCAAAGGTTTTTAACGCAGCTGTGGCGAAAAGATGCCTTTCAAAACCGTATGGAGTTCGAATGCTGTCACTCTATACAGGTTCATAGGGTATATTCTCAGCCGCCGTATAGACAGCACCCCTGATATATTGATTTTTTATTTTTTTACCTCATCGGTGATTTTCTGAGGAATTTTCATATCCCTGTAATACTGGGTTTTGGGGTTGGGATGTGAACGTGATTTCCACAGCTCCTCAGCCACGGGCGCCCATTCCTTTGAGAAACGGTCACACCTTGAGCAGAGAGTTTCAACATCCTCGGGGGCAAGCTGGTCGGTAGACCTTGCTCCCGTTTCACCTATAATCCTGCGCAGACACTCGGGATTTTCGAGCAACGGGCAGGGTCTTAAGTGGTTATCGTTGAAGGGCTGATTATGCCAGAACGCCTGGAAAAGAGGATTCCTGAGCGCTTCAAGGATTGTGTGGGTACGGATATTTGAATCCGAATAGTGAACAAACACGCAGGGCTCCATATCGCCTGCGGAGTTGATGTGGAAATAGTTCCTGCCGCCTGCGATGCATCCGCCTACATATTCGCCGTCATTTTGGAAATCCATAACGAACATGGGCTTGCCTGCCTTGGAATTTCTTACCGTTCTCAGCCAGTTATACATGTGAGTTCTGTGCTCTGGCGTGGGAATAAGCTCGGGGACTGCATCCCTGCCCACGGGCATATAATTGAAGTACAGCCCGAATTTAACGCCGTTTTCAACCATTTCGTTGAGGAATTCATCGCTTGTTACGCTGTAAACGTTAACGCTTGTGTAGCAAACTGAAATTCCGTAAAACAGACCGTGCTTTTTGAGGAGTTTCATAGCCTCAAGAGTTCTTTTGCGGCTTCCTTCTCCTCGCCTTGAATCGTTGGCGGCTTCGTTACCCTCAATGCTCAGCGCAAGCGCAAGGTTGCCGACCTCTTTCATCCTTTCGCAAAAAGCATCGTCAACAAGGGTTGCGTTTGTGTAAGCAAGGAAGGCGCAGTCGGGATTCTCCCTGCACAGGGTGATGATATCGTTTTTACGGATAAGCGGCTCGCCGCCCGTGAACATATAAAGATGAGTGCCAAGCTCGGTGCCCTGAGAAACGATGCTTCTCATTTCATCCAGCGTTAAGTTGAATTTATTGCCGTATTCCGCTGACCAGCAGCCCTTGCACTTGAGGTTGCAGGCGCTTGTAGGGTCAAGCAGCATAAGGAACGGGATGTTGCAATGATATTTTTCACGGTTTTCCCTTACCGCCTTGGTGCCGTTTACGCCTGCGCCCAGGCCGAGGGCAAGGAGCATTCTTTTAAGCACACGGGGGTCAAGGTCATTGATTATATTCATCGCGAATTTATTCCATACGTTGGAATCATCGCTTACAGCCGCCCTGAAAGCATCAAAATTCTTTGCAGGAAAAGTGCTCCCGATTAATCTCTGAGACAGATTGACAAGCTTGAGAAGATTCTTCTTCGGCTCTTTTTTTACATATCTGTATATTGAATCAAAGGCAACGGACGCCGCCGCTCTCTGAATTTTATCTTTAAATGTCATGCGGAATCCCTCCTCTGTAAAAATATTCATTTCATTATACATCCTAAGTTCCTCTTTGTCAAATCAATTTATATTGCTTGAAAATCTTTAACAAATCGCTTGCAACACCCTTGATGCTGTTGTATACTTTCATTAACTGAAATCTTGGGGGAGATATTTTGAATCAAAAAATCAACCGCACCCGTCAGTCCGTCGGGCTCGCCGTGCGTATTATAATTTCCTCGGTTATTATTGCCGTAATTATCTGGAAATATAACGACCTTGTAAATATAGATATGCGTATGCTTATTGATTCGAGCAACTCCGAAATTGCGGCGGTGGGTTCAATCCTCGGCGTGTATCTTCTCAAGGCGGTGCTTTTCGTAATACCTGCATCCATTGTATACACCGCAGTAGGTGTTGCGTTTGACGTATGGATTGCCATTGCGATAAATGCCGCAGGCATTCTCATTGAAGTGTGCGCCACATGGCTGCTTGGCAGAATCCTCGGGGGCGACAATGTTGAAAAGCTCATTGCACGAAGTAAAAAGGGTCAGAAAATCCTTAAAATAAAGGATAAGAAAAAATACAGCGCCATTTTCGGCATCAGAGCCGTGCCTGTTTTCCCCATTGACTTTGTAAGCCTTTTCCTCGGCGCATCAAAGATGAAGTTTGTGCCCTATCTGCTCATCTCCTTCTTCGGAATAATGCCCAGAGTTATCCTTTTTACCGTGCTCGGCAACAGCATTTACGATTATATCCCCATGAAATATATCGTAATCGGCGTTATTGTTATAGTTTTTGCTGCTCTTATTGCGTGGGTTGTGAGGTATGCGCTCAAAATCAAAAACGGTCAGCCGATAAAATACACCCCCGTTACCGAAAGCCGCAGAGATGTTATCCTTGAAACCGATATCGGTCCCGACTGTGACGATGCAGGCGCCGTTGCCGTACTCATAAACATGCTTGATAAAATCGGACTTAAGCCTCTCGGCATCGTAAACTGCACGAGCAACAAATATTCAAACGGCGTGCTTCATGCATTGCTTGATTTCCTCGGCGCAAAGGACGTACCCGTTCTGCAGACGGCAAGGGCGGATTTCTTTGAAAACGATTCAAACTACGCAAAGAAGGTTGCGGAGAAATACTTTGACGGCAAGCCCGTGCTTTCCGCAGGCAAGGCTCTTGATTTTTACCTTGAAACGCTCTCCAATGCTCAGGATGATTCCGTTGTAATCATTTCAACGGGTATGCTCAACGGCATAAGCGACCTTATTGACACCTACCCCGTGCTTGTTGAAAAGAAAGTTCACGCCATTGTTGCAATGGCAGGCAAATTCCCTAACGGAAAGGAATTCAACATCACGAGCGATATAAAATCGGCGCAGAATGTTTTTGAAAAATTCCCCAACACAATAATCTGCTCAGGCTTCGAGGTAGGCGCCTCATTCAAAACAGGCTTCCTCAGCGAGCCTGCAAATGCCGAAAACAACCCGATTTACGCCTGCTACAAAACCTTTACCGACCATGACATAAGCGCAAAAGCCTGCGTGAGAGAAAGCTGGGATTTGACCGCCGTTGAGTACGCAATCGAGGGCGAGGGAGAATTCTACACGCTCTCTGACCGGATGAAATTCACCGTTGACGACAGCGGCGAAATCACCGCAAAGCGCACCGCAAAGGGCAACCACTGCTACCTTATCCGTAAAGGTAATAAATCCGAGCACGCAACCCGCCTGAACAAAATCCTCAGGGAATATGACGAGGTCGGGCTGAGCGCCGAAACCGAAGAAACACAGGCATAATAAAAATCAGAGCCGTCTGCAATGCAGACGGCTCCTTTTATTCTTTTCCGTATTATCTTTTCCATATTTTTCTGTCCAGCCTGCGGTACTGCACCGCCTGCGCAACATGGGGCAGCTCCACATTTTCGGAGCCGTCAAGGTCGGCTACCGTTCTTGCCACCTTGAGCACCTTATCATACGCTCTTGCGGAAAGCCCGAAATTCTCAAATGCCTTCTCAAGCATTGCGGTTGCATCCTTGGTGGGGGTGCAGAATTCCTTTGTAAGCGCAGGGGTAAGCTTTGCATTGCAGGTTATGCCGCTGCCCTCAAGACGCTTTTGCTGAATTGCCCTTGCGGCATTCACTCTCTTTCTTATATCCGCCGAGCATTCCGAAGCGCTTGTATCTGAAAGCCTTTCAAAATCCACGGGCGGCACTTCGATGTGTATATCAATTCTGTCAAGCAACGGGCCCGATACCTTAGCAAGGTAATTCCTCGCCGCCGCATCGGAGCAGGAGCATTTCCTTGTGGGATGCCCGAAGTATCCGCACGGGCAGGGATTCATTGCGCACACCACCATTGCTGATGACGGATATGTAAGCGATGCGCTCGCCCTCGATATGGTGATAACTCCGTCCTCTATCGGCTGGCGCATTATCTCAAGCGACTGCCGTGTGAATTCGGGCAATTCGTCAAGGAACAGCACGCCGTTGTGGGCAAGCGAGATTTCGCCCGGTCTCGGCACGGCACCGCCGCCTGCAAGACCTGCCGCAGAAACCGAATGGTGCGGTGAGCGGAAGGGTCGCTGAGTTATAAGCGAAACTCCGCTCGGCAATGCGCCTGCCACGGAATAAATCTCGGTTGTTTCAAGGCTTTCTTCAAACGTCATCTCAGGCAGAATCGAAGGGAGCCTTTTTGCAAGCATACTCTTGCCCGAGCCGGGAGGGCCTACCATCAGTATGTTATGGCCGCCTGCTGCCGCAATCTCCAACGCACGCCTTGCCTCCGGCTGCCCTTTGACATCCCTGAAATCAGGCAGATCAGGCATAAGTGTTTCTTCCTCGTATCTGCCGCTTTCGGCACGTTCAACAGGCTCGGAGCCGTCAAGATGTTTCATAAGCTGTATAACACTTGAAACAGGGTAAATGTCAATCCCCTCTACCACGGCACTCTCCCTTGCATTCTCAAGCGGCACAAAAACGCTTTTTATTCCCGATTTTCTCGCTCTTATCACCATGGGAAGCGCACCGTTTACTTTTCTTATAAGCCCGTCAAGCGAAATCTCACCTATAAATGCACATTCGCTTAAATCAAAGGCTAACTGCCCCGAAGCGCCGAGCAATGCCATAAGCACGGGCAAATCGTATACCGTGCCCTCCTTGCGCATATCGGCAGGGGCAAGGTTTACCGTAATTCTTTCAAGCGGAAATTCAAACCCGCAGTTACCTGCGGCGGAGCGCACTCTGTTTTTCGCCTCGCTCACGGCGGCATCAGGCAGACCTACAAGCTCAAACTTCGGCATTCCTCGTGAAATATCCGCCTCAACGCTCACCATGTAGCTTTCAAGCCCGACCACACCCATACTGTTAATTCTCGAAAACATCCGCCCGCCCCCTTCTTTCTGTTTTTTCATTTTATCATATATCTGCCATATTTACAACAATTATAATTATTCCGCAATAATTGACAGCAGTTTTTTCGTGTGATATATTTATAATGAATAAATATGTATTCCTAAAGGAGATGTTCGGATGAAAGGCAACCGCTCCTTTCCGTTTGTTTTTATAACCAAAAAGGCCGAGGCATCGGTCAAAAAAGGTCACCCGTGGGTCTACGGTGAGGAAATAACCTCCCCTATTCCTGAGGTTGAAAACGGCTCGCTTATTGACGTTTTTTCGCAGAAAGGCTCCTACCTCGGCACGGGATTTTTCAGCGAAAAGAGCAAAATCAAGGTGCGCATTCTTTCCAACAATGCCAACGAAACCTTTTCCCCCGCCTTCTTTGAGCGCAGGCTTCGTTACGCTGTTGAATACCGTAAAACCGTTATGGGGGATGACTTTTCATCCTGCCGCCTGATTTTCGGCGAGGCGGACGGTCTGCCCGGACTTACCGTTGACAAATTTGAGGATATCCTCGTCGCTCAGGTGCTGTCGGTCGGTATTGATAAAATTAAGGGTATGCTTTTTGCAAAGCTTGTGGAAATCCTGCGCGATATGGGCGAGGAGATTAACGGAGTTTACGAAAGGAACGACGTTGCCATAAGAGAGCTTGAAGGGCTTGAGCAATATAAAGGCTGGTTTGAGCTTGAGGGAGTTTCCCACCCCGATAAAACCTCGGTTGAAATCAAAGAAAATGCCGTCAGATATACCGTGGATTTTGAAAACGGTCAGAAGACGGGCTTTTTCCTTGACCAGAAATATAACCGCCTCGCAGTTTCAAAAATTGCAAAGGGCAAAACCGTGCTGGACTGTTTTACTCACACGGGCTCTTTCGCCCTCAATGCCGCGGCAGGCGGCGCAAAGAGCGTTACCGCTGTAGATGTTTCGGCGCAGGCAGTAAGGCTTGCTGAGGAAAACGCAAGGCTCAATTCGCTTGAAGGCACAATGGAATTTGTGTGCGCCGATGTTTTTGAGCTTCTTCCCGAGCTTGAGAAAAACGGCGGCAAAAAATACGATTTCATAATCCTTGACCCTCCCGCTTTCACCAAAAGCAGAAAAACCGTTTCCAATGCGCAAAAAGGCTACAAGGAGATTAATTACAGAGCAATGAAGCTTCTGCCCTGTGGCGGCTACCTTGCCACCTGCTCCTGCTCCCATTTTATGAAGGATGAGCTTTTTGTTAAGATGCTTCACTCCGCCGCCGCAGATGCAGGCGTTTCCTTAAAGCAGATTGAAGCCCGTCAGCAGTGCTGTGACCACCCCGTTTTGTGGTCCGTGCCCGAAACAGATTACCTTAAATTTTATATATTCCAAATAGTATAGGAGGGGTTCTGTGTTTTTTAAAAATTGGATGTCCTACATAAAAGACGATGTGAAAATCACCGATATCGTAATCCCTGCCAGCCACAATTCGGGCACAAGGGGAATGAGCTTCACCGCCTGCTGCCAGGACGGCACTCTCTATGAGCAATTCTGCTACGGCGTGCGTGAGTTCGGATTTTTCTATAAGTCAACAAAGCTCAGAGGTGTGCGCCTTGCTCACGGTCCCATGTGCGGAGAGCCGCTCGAGGAGGGCTTTAAAAGCATTGCGCAGATTCTTGAAAACTGCGGAGATGAGTTTTTCATTCTGGATATGAGACCGTATTCAGTACAGAAGATAGGTCCCTTTACCTTTCACAGCGATGACAATTTGCCATACGTTGAATCGCTTATCAGCAAATATCTTCAACCCGAAAAATATGCCTTCACCGATTTTGAAAACGCAAGGGACGTAACCCTCGGTGACATAAGAAAAAGCGGCAAAAAATACATTCTTCACAGCCGCACCGCCGCCTATAAATACAGCGTCAACGCAAAAATAGAGGACACATGGTCACCCGAAGTACACGGCTACAAGGTTGATAAATTCGCCCGTGAATGCGTAAAATTCTTTGAAACGGTTGACCCGCAGTCCTTCTACTGGTTCCAGACCCAGCAGACTCCCGGCCCCGGCACGGAAAATTCCATTTGGAAGTGGCCCCGTGAGTTGGATGACGATTTGCGCCCCTATTTTAAATCCATAATCAATGCCATTGCCGAAAATCCCGAGCGCCTTGCCAAGGCAAACATCATCGGCGGCGATTTTATGACAAAGGATTACATGAAGGCGAGCGAAATTCTGCGCCTTAACCTGCTTAAGAATAATGTAATTGAAGAAAAAAGAGCGGAATTCGAAGCCGCAATTTCATCATATTGAGAGGAGAATTTACCGTGAAGCACTATTCTTCCGCCATAATCGGTCACATTACAATGGACACCAATACCGACCACCTCGATAATACCGTTGATATAGTCGGCGGTGCTGTTATATATTCCTCCGCAAGCGCCCATGCTCTGGGTCATACCGTTGCGGCTGTTACCAAGGTTGCCCCTGCAGACAAGGCAAGGCTTGACTGCTTCACCGTTGACAGCGAGGATATCTACTGCACCTTCTGCGAAAAATCAACCACCATGTCAAACAAATATTTTACTCCCGATAAGGAAACCCGCACCTGCCGCTGCTCCAGCAAAGGCGACCCGTTCACCATGCAGGATATTCCCGAGCTTTCTGCGGATATCTACCACCTTGCAGGGCTTGTTTACGGTGATTTCAGCCGTGAGCTTATTGAGGCTCTTGCCGAAGAAGGCCCTCTTGCGGTTGACGTGCAGGCACTTCTGCGCCATGTAAACGACGACGGCCTCATGTATTTTGAGGATTGGAGCGACAAAAAGGATTTGCTCCCCCTCATCACCTATCTTAAGACCGATGCGGCAGAGGCAAAAATCCTTACGGGTCTTGATGACCGCTTTGAGGCAGCAAAGCTTCTGCACTCCTGGGGTGCAAAAGAAGTATGTATCACCCACAACAGCGAGGTGCTCGCCTACGACGGCAAGGATTTCTTCACCTGCCCCATCAGAGCAAGGAACTTAAGCGGCAGAACAGGCAGAGGCGACACCACCTTTGCCGCCTACATAAACGAGCGTCTGAGCCGTTCCATCAAGGATTCTCTGCTCACCGCCACGGCAACCGTTTCGCTTAAAATGGAAACTCCCGGTCCGCTCAAGTGCACAAGGAACGACATTGAACAATATATAAACGAATTCTATAAAGATGTAATCTGAGGAGGAGAAGAGAATGAAAATCGCACTTATTGCACACGATAAGAAAAAGGGAGCAATTACCGACCTTGCAGTAAAATACAAGGATGTTCTTGAGGGTCATGAGCTTTACGCAACAGGCACCACGGGCACCCTTATAATGGGCGAAACAGGGCTTTCGATTGAAAGAATGAAGAGCGGCCCCCTCGGCGGCGACCAGCAGATAGGCTCAATGGTTGCGGACGGTCAGCTTGACCTTGTAATCTTTCTGCGTGACCCCCTCACCGCCCAGCCCCACGAGCCCGATGTTTCGGCTCTGCTCAGGCTTTGCGATGTAAATGCAATCCCCCTTGCAACAAACATCAAAAGCGCCGAAATCATGCTTTCGGCACTCAGGAACAATTCTTTCTTTGTTGACTGATTAAAACGGCCTTCTATGTGCTGTCTTGCTGCGGTAAGACGGCGCATTTTTTATTACCCTGCAATAAACCACATAATCCAAAAGCAGCTTGACCTCCGTCATTTCGAACAATTATCTCAGCCTTGCTTTGTGCATAGCTACAAACTTAAAATAAAATTAAAAAAATAATGTAACAAAGTTCATATTTTGTCATTTACATAATAAAACAGGGGGAAATAATACTCTTTGCGCAGCAGTTGTTGTAATCAAAAAGAAAAAGCGTTAATCGCCGTGATTATAGCTTTCAAAAGGAGAACATCAATGAAAAAAACAATAACATCTCTTTCAGTCGTTATTGCTATTGTAGCAGGCGGTTTATTTCCCTGCTTCGCTTCGGAAACAACCGATAAAAACGGATATCCGATTTACGCAGTCACATCAGAAGCGGTTGTTTCACAGGACAAAAGATTTTCGTATGTGCTTGATAAAAACAGTTCGAATGCATATTTTTATGCCTCGCTTGAAAACGATATAACCGTTCTTGAAATCCCCGATGAAATTGACGGCCGTAAAATTTCGGGCATTGAGTCTATACGGTTAAGTTCAAACAGCGTTACTGCAATAAAGTTCGGAAAAAATGTTGAAAACGCTTTTCAGTACTCGCTCAACATACACTCTGAAAACCAAAATCCGTTGCCAGTTTGTACCCTTGAAATAAACGATGGCTTCCGTTATTTTTCACAAAACGCAGGTGTCGCAGACCCTCTCTTGCAGGGCTCTGTTCCTGTTGCTTGCAAGACTGTAATTATGCCTGAATCCCTTGAGTATATCGGGGAAAACGGTTTTCCTCTTTCTCTTGCTCAACAGCTTGTTATTCAAAGCAATTTAACGGCGCAGGCACAGGCAATGACAGCACAAAACCTAACCGACGAAGCAAGAGAAGTGTACTTTTCAAAATCGGTTAAAAATGTCAGCCCGTCAGCCTTTGATTATTCCGAAAGAAATGACCCGACTGACGAAAACGCTCCGATTTTATATCCGTTTAACGGTGTATCAATTTACGGCAAATCCGCAGAAGAACTAAGCCGTTTTTACGGCGATGAATACAAACAGGCACTAACCGAAAATGACTTTGGTTGGAGCCAAGCTCCGAAAGAAGCGTTACCCGAAGGCTACACCGTCAAGGAATACACCGAGGAATGGTGGCACGATTTGGCGGAGATTGAGGAAGTTACTATGATCGCCGAGGGAATGAGCGAGAAAACTGAGCAGGTCGGCAACGGACTTTCCGTTTCTGCAAGGAAGTATCTCAGCCACGAATACGAAAAAAGCGTAAAATCGGGCGAAAAATTCACCGTTTCCTCTGCCTTTGCCCCCTCTGATGCCTACGATGACCGCACCTTCTTTGTA
>JAZSIQ010000054.1:0-5116 GCA_045533875.1 Acutalibacteraceae bacterium
CTCTTTTATGCTTGGCTTTTCAATGGATTGGGGTACTCGCTCCTTCGATTGCATAAAGAACCAGAAGGTGCAAAGGGATGATATAAGTGCAGTACCGCCACCCATCACCATAAACACGGAGCTGAGCTTCCATTTGACAACCTTGTTATTTACAAGGTCAATAAGCACACCCATTATATATCTCGGCAAGTCCTCACCCATGAAGCCCGTGAGCAGCTCGGCAAGGGTTATGAGCCTTATACGCTCTGACGGATTGGGTGTAATGGTTGACATATATCCGCTTTTGGCAACATTGGTAAAGGTGCCTGCGGTTTCGTTTATTATAAGGAAAAAGTAATAATAAAGAAGCTTTGGCAGATTTGTGCCGTCAGTACCCGAGAAGAACAGCGGAAGCAGCCATGTGAAAATACCTATAACCGTCAGCGGAAGCTGCAAGCCAACAAGGAACGGTCTGAATTTACCGATTCTTGTACGGGTAGAGTCAACAATAACGGAAATAAAAGTATCGTTTACTATATCCCATGCGGTTGTTGCAAGATTCATAACCGCACTTACGGTAAAATCAATGTTTACAACATCCCAGATATATCGCTCTGAAAACGAGTTGATGTTGAATGAATTTGACCAGTCGTTAAACAGGTAGGAGGCTGTTTCCTTGATGCCCACATAGTTGCGCCCTTTGTAGTATGAAACCTCGCCGCTTTCCTGAACGGTTTTTTCGTTTGTCTGAGCCAAAGTGAGCACCTCCTTAACCTGTAATCATGTTTTCCGCCTGAGTCACGCTGACGGTACAGGTATCCTCAAACACTTCGTCAAGATACCTGAGCGTTACGGTAACTGTAACAGGTTTGTCGCTTTGCGGAATACCCTTTACATAGCCCATTTCGTCCACCGTTGCAACCGATGTGTCAGAGGATGCAAAGGTGACGGTATACTCGCTGTCATTCTCTATAACAGCGTTGACGGAAAGAGCAACCTCTCCCCCGGGCTCAACGGTAACCGAATGCTCGGAAAACCTTATGCCTGCATAGTGATATTCAAATTTTTGGATAACCTTGTATTCAAACTCTATGTGACGTGTGCCGAAAACTTCAAGCTCATTTATAAATGTCGCATCCGCTTTTACGGTGTAAACCTTTTCAAAAGTTATGTATTCAAGCTCGTCCACAAGTCTGTTTACTTTAGCGTTTATAATAAGATCTTTAACCGCAAGCTCTGCGTTTTCCACAGTGCAGACCTGCGCCACACCGTCAGAAAAGCTTTTGCAAATCGCCTCTTTTTCATCGAGAGCAAAAAGCTTATGAGCCTGTGCTGCGGCAGGGTCAACGCCGAGCTTTATAAAATAATAATCGCCGTCAATCAGCTCGCCGCTGTTGCTGTCATATACGGGATTACCCTGCTCATCAGCCTGACCCACGGAAAAGCGGCTGTCATTTATGTTCTGCTCACCGAGGTCAACCAAGGGCATATCCTGATAAACCGTGCCGAATACACCCGTATAATCCTCGCCATAGTATCCGTCAACGGCAGGAATCATGTTGTTTTTTGCGTATATCAGCAGGTTTTTGTCCTTTTGCAGTTCATTGCCCTGCAAATCGCAAACCGTCACAGTAGAGTCATCCACGTTTACATCCCTGTAAGAATTAACCTTTACGAAACGGTTGTTCTGCGTTTTCTCGGTAAGATTTTTCAGATATGCAGCCAGCTGAGCGGTTTCGCCCGTGATTTCGGTTTTGCTCTCGGTATCATACTGAACAACGCTCGAATTGTTGGCATCAACCGAACGCACGGTAACCACAAGCACAGCAAAGCACGCAGCCAGAGCAATGAGGCTGCAAAGTCCGAACATCAGATACTGCATTTTCCTGCCCTTGTTTTTCTCAGCCATCATGCTCACCGCCTCTCGCCTTATCCGCAAGCTGTTTGGATTTAGCCTCGTTTTCAAGACGCTTTTCCCTCTCCTCTTCCGATTCGAGAACAGGTAACGGCAAATCCTCAAGCCTGATTTCGCCCGACTTCACCTTTTTGCGTATTGCCACACGCTCAAGGTCAGTTTCGCTTACAACAGGCATTATATTCCTCTTTACAATAATATAATTAAGCACAAAAATAAATACGAACACCGCTGCGCACGCAAAGGCACCGACACCCGTCTGAGCAGTTATAAACGAGCCCTCAACAATACGGGGTAAAGCAATGCTGAGCCCTGCTGCACCGAGGCACAAAGCAAACCCGACCGCCGCCAACACGCAGCTTGCCTTCGCAGTTTTTTTCATGTTGATAAATGACAAAACCAAAAGCACAAACACACTAAAGCCCATAAGGAAAATGAGCACAAACAGCGCACACATTGCCGCCGAGGCGGCAAAAGCATCAGGCACATATTCCCTCAGGTTAAGCAACGCCTCAAGCTCACCGCCTGAGAAAGCCTGATACGCACCGAATGCACCAAAGCTGATTTTTGACGAAAACAGCGGCATCACCGCCTCAACCGTTGCAAACGGTATGAAAATAAAACCGATTGCCGTCACCATTGCAACAATGCGCAGAATCTGAACGGGTCCGCCGATAAATGCGGCTTTAAGCTTTGTGGCAAGGATTCTGAACGATGCAAACTCGAGCTCGCATTTTTTTGCATCCTCCGCCAGCAAACGCTCCTGCTGACTGTAAAAAATATTCACCCCGCAGTGCTTACACTCAGGCGCAAGCTCAAATCTGCCGATTTCTCCGCCGCAGTTAGGACATTTCATGTTATCACCCCATTAATACGGTATATTTTAAGTTTAACATACCATTACAATTATTGCAACACAGCTGAAAGCTGTTTTGTATGGAGCTGTAAAAAAGGAGTGTTGAAACCGTTGATATCTAAATGTTTTTCAGTGTGTTCCTTTGTCAGAAATGATATATCAAACATCAAAAGCAGGTTTAATTTCGTAACAAAGTATAATGTGAAGTCCTATTTTGGCAGTAAAATAAGCATAACCAACCGCAATTGTGCAAATGCTAAAAAAGATAACAAACATTAATATTTTGAGGTGTCATATTTGAGTAACAGATTAAAATATGAAACAAGCCCTTATCTGCTCCAGCATAAGGATAACGCAGTTGACTGGTATCCTTGGGGCGAAGAGGCTTTTGAGCGAGCCAAAAAAGAGGATAAGCCTGTATTTTTGAGCATCGGATACAGTACCTGCCATTGGTGCCATGTGATGGCTCATGAGAGCTTTGAAGACAAAGAAGTTGCAGAGCTTTTAAACCGTTATTTCATATCCATAAAAGTCGATAAGGAGGAGCGCCCCGATATTGACAACGTGTATATGTCGGTATGTCAGTCATTCACGGGAAGCGGCGGATGGCCTACAAGCATTTTTATGACCGCCGACCAAAAACCGTTTTTTGCAGGAACTTATTTTCCTAAAGATTCACAAATCGGCGTGTTCGGGCTGAAAGAGCTCCTGTCTGCCATTCACAGAGAATGGGTTAATGACCGTGATTCACTTTTGCGGCAGTCTAATGAAATCATCGGCCACCTGAATAAAACGGAGTTGACCGCCGAAACAGCCGATTCACATCTGATTCATTCTGCCGTTGAGCATTATAAGCGAATATATGACAAAACCTACGGCGGCTTCGGGCGTGCTCCGAAATTTCCGACACCGCATAACCTTTTGTTTTTGCTTTCATACTACGAGCGATACGATGATGCACAGTGCCTCCGAATGGCAGAACACACTCTTTGGCAGATGTACCGCGGCGGTATGTTTGACCACATCGGGTTCGGATTCTGCCGATACTCCACAGATAAAAAATTCCTTGTTCCCCATTTTGAAAAGATGCTGTATGACAACGCAATGCTTATTCTTGCTTACTGCAAAGCCTATGCCGTAACAAAAAAGATTTTGTATCTTGAAATTGCCGAGAAAACAGCAGCCTTTGTTCTGCGTGAAATGACATCTCCCGAGGGTGGATTTTACAGCGCACTGGATGCCGACAGCGAAGGCGAAGAAGGTAAATATTATCTTTTTACGCCTAACGAAATCATTGAAGTTCTCGGACTGGATGACGGCAAAAAATTCAACCGACATTTTGATATAAGTGAAAGAGGTAATTTTGAAGGAAAGAATATTCCGAATTTGCTTAGCAACAACCCCGAGGACAAATCATTTGAGAGTTTTTTGCCAAAGCTGGATAATTACCGTAAGAAACGGTATCCGCTCCATCTTGATGACAAGGTGCTGACAGCCTGGAACGGATTGATGATAGCCGCAATGTGCGAGCTTTACCTTGTAAGCAAAAAAGAGATTTATCTTAACACCGCAAGAAATGCCGATGATTTTATACAGAAAAGCTTAAGTGAAGATGATACGCTGTTTGTCAGCTTTCGGGCAGGAAAACGAGGGGTGTCGGGATTCTTAGACGATTATGCAAGCTATATTTTTGCTCAGCTTGCTCTGTATAAGGCCACCCTGGATTGCGAATATTCAGAGCGTGCGAAGCGTCTGTGCGATAAAGTCGCATCCGATTTCGGTGATAATGCGGGCGGATTTTATTTATACGGCAATAACAGCGAAGAACTGATATTACGTCCCAAAGAAGCCTATGACGGTGCGATTCCGAGCGGAAACTCTTTAATGGCGTATAATCTTGTCCGATTATCTCTTATAGCTTCAGACGAAAAATATACAACTGCGGCAGAACGCCAGTTGGATTTTATTGCAGCAAAAGCATCTCAGTATCCGTCAGGATACGCGATGTTTTTGACGACTCTTCTGGAGCATACCGACCCGCCAATGAAAGTAACCGTTGTGACCGACAAACAGACAGATGAAATCAATTTGCCACTCTCCGTTGCGTCAGATGCTGTTATTATCCTTTTATCCGAGCCAACTGAAGAATATCCTTTTAAAAACGGCAAAACAACCTACTATGTATGCCGCAATCGTACTTGCCTGCCGCCGACAAATTATTTGGAAGAACTGATTTAAAAATCTTTTTCTACGCATACTAAAACCGAGAAAGGAGTTTTATATATGCCAAAAGAAAAAGAAAAAGGAAAAGAAACAGAAACAAAGAAGCAAGACAAAAATAATATCAAGCCAAAAGACATTGAAGG
>JAZSIQ010000118.1:0-6651 GCA_045533875.1 Acutalibacteraceae bacterium
TTTTTAATTCTGAGCAAAAGCCACATAAGCAGAGCGCTTGCCATTGAGCCCGCAAAGCTCATTGCACCCGCCATGGCACCTCTTGTAGCAAAAGCAAAAAGCGCCTTTACCGCCGTAACTGAAATTGCATAAGGCAAACCGAGCGAACCCGTCGCAAACATTGTTATAACATTTGACAGCCCCGGTTTTGCACCCGGAGGCAGCCAGGCAAAGGTTGGCAGAAGCCCTTCAAGCCACGCAACCGCCGCCGCCTGTGCGCAGAGCATTGCACACAGAGCTGTTTTTAAAGCAATATTTTTTGTTTTCATATCAGTAAGTCACGGCATCAACCGTTTTTTTCGCCCCCTCCACCGTTATTACGGTTTTTGCAGGCAGGCAGGCTGCCGCCGCTCCGTTTTTGCTGAGCTTTCCCGAATTAACACAAAGCTGATTATCACATTGCGAGCTTTCAAACCACACAGCATTCTTATCAGCTTTAATCACGGTTTCAGGGTCGGTGGGAGTAATCAGAGTAAGCTCTTCCTCTGCCTCCGAAAGGTTAATCACTCTGAAAACCTTACCGTCCACCGTAACCGTTGCGGTAAGGTTTTGAGTGCGGCTGTTCATAACAATAAGCGCCGCAGCGCAAATAACGGCAATAACCGCTGCAAGAACAATATCCGATTTTTTTATAAGCTTTCTTTTTTGCATAATATCAAACCAATATATAGCCGCTGTCGGTCACTTCAAGCGAATCCGCAATACCGTCAGTTGCATAAATCTCCGCGCTGTCAGTCACAAACACAGCCTCACATCCGTAATCATTGGCGAGTTTCATTCCTTCTTCAACTCCAAGCACAAAGCAAGCGGTTGAAAGAGCGTCGGAAAGCAGCCCGTCCTGCGAACAGACGGTTACGCTCACCAAACCGTTATCAACGGGATATCCCGTCTGTGAATCAAGAATATGATGATACCTCTCTGAACCGAGATCAAAATAACGTTCATAAGTGCCGGAGGTTGAAACACAGCCCGCAGGCAGAGTAAGAACGGCTATATAATCTGAGCTTCCCTTTTCGGGGCTCGCAATACCTACCGTAAAATCACCCTCACCGTAAAGCAATATACTGCCGCCTATACTTACCACGGCACGGGAAACATCCGCATCTTCAAGCAGTTTCGTTGCGCTGTCGCATGCGGCGCCTTTGCCTACGCTGCCTAAATCCACACCTGCGCCCGACTGTAATGTTGCGTTATCTTCGTCGACACTCAGTTTTTCAAATCCCGAAGTTTCAACAGCCATGCGGAGTTTTTCCGAATCGGGCAAAGTCTTACTTTGAGCGCTTGCATTCCACAAGTCGCTCACCTTTGCAAGCGTAATATCAAAAGAGCCCGAGCTTTTTTTGCAAACCTCAAGGGCTTTTATAAGAACATCCGCTGTTTCTCTACTGATATTCGCCGCTCCGTCCTTGTTTAACCTGTAAATATCGGAGCCCTCTGCCGTACGGGAGAAGCAAGCTGCTTCAAGCTCCGAAATCTTATTCATTATTTTTTGCGCCGTCTCTTCGCTGCCCTTACCTTCAAGCTTTGCTGTAACAACGGTATTCATAAGGAAATCCGTCTTTTCGCTTTTTTCAAACTGCGGCAAGACGAAAGCAGCGGCCGCAACCGCCGCTGCCGCAACGCAAGCCAGAACGGCAATCAATATTTTTTTTTGCATGATTTTTCCTTTCACGCAGTCGGTTAATATTAAGTAAATCATATTATCAATTAAGTTTATAATAAAAGACTGCTTTTTTCAACCTTTATTTTAACATTTCACATGTTACAAAGGTTAAAAAATAGTGGTAATTTTTTATGCAATTTGCTATAATATATTTATTCCAAAAATAACGGGGTGCAAATTATGATTCAGAATATTTATATGCCGGCAAGGGTCATTTACGGAAAAGGCGCTTTAAAAGAAAACCCGGCTCTGCTCAAAGAGCTCGGAAACCGTTGCCTTGTTGTAACGGGAGCGGGCTCCGCAAAGCTCAGCGGTGCGCTTGACGATGCCTTGTCCGCATTGAGTTCGCAAAACATTGAATGCCAAATTTACAACGGAATAACCGCAAATCCTCTTCTTTCCTCCTGCCACGAAGCCGGCAAAGCAGCTTTTAATTTCAAGGCTGATTTTATTTTTGCAATCGGTGGCGGATCCGTTCTTGATTCCGCCAAGGCCATAGCAATCTACGCAGCAAATCCCGAGCTTGAGCCGCTTGATATTTACAAAAGAACTTATAAAAACGCTCCGCTCAAATCAGCTCTTGTCGGTACCACGGCAGGCACAGGCAGCGAGGTTACCGGCGTAAGCGTGCTTACCGATGATTCCACAGGCAGAAAAAAGAGTATTTCAGGCGCTGACTGTTACTCTGCAATCTCTTTCTGTGACCCCGCTTATACCTACTCCATGCCTTACGGCACAACGGTTTCCACTGCTCTTGATGCTTTTGCTCACGCCGCAGAGGGCTTCTTTACCTCAAAATGCACAGGCACGGTAAAGTTGTGGGCAAAGCAATGCATTCCTGCACTTTTCAATGCCCTTTGCTGCTTCTATGAAACCCGTTCCCTGCCCGATGAAAAGCTTCGTGACGAAATCTATCTCGGCTCAATTTATGCAGGCCTTGTTATCAACACCTGCGGCACGGCATTCCCCCATCCGCTGGGATATGTTCTTACCGAGAATTACGGCATTGCCCACGGTGCGGCGTGTGCGGCATTCTTCCCCGATTTCCTTGACCGTGCTTTTATGTACGCCCCCTACCTTGCCGATGAATTCTGCACACTTTGCGGCGAAGATGCAGAAACGGTGAAGCAGGTTGTTTTCAACCTTGCTGACATAAATATAAAAATATCGCCCGAAGAAGCAAAAACCTTCTCCGAGCGATGGAATAACGCAATTCCCAAGAATTTCACCGCCTCCCCCGGCGGTCTTACACCGGAGGAAGCGGCAAGGATTCTTGCTAAGCTTTAATTAAAAAGCTTTGTTAACGGTGTCAGCAACCGCAACCGCAGCTGTTGTTTGCAGTGTTTGCACAACCGCAACCGTTACCGCAATCACCGCAGAAAAGGATGATTAAAAGGATGATAAGCCAACTGTTATTGCATCCGCAGCCCATATTTACCCTCCTACAAGTATACTTGAGAACAGCTCTCGATTCTCGGCCGTGCGAATCTGAGCCGCTTTCATTGACAGATTATGTCTGCTGCGCAGAATGTGTTACAACTTTTTAAACTGATTTTTCAACCGTTTCCCAGGCAATGCTGTTTATCGGGAAACGGTTGATTTTTTATTTTAATACTTTTTGCTGCATATTTTAGTAGTAAGCTGCAATAAAATATAGATGTTACATTAAACAACAAACTACCGTAAAACCCAAAAGTTGAAAAGTTTGAAAAAATGAGATTTCGTGAGTATTTTAAAGAAAAGCGAAGATTTCAGCCTGTTTTGAAGAAATTTCCTGATTTTTTGACCTTTTCTGACTTTTGACTTTTCCTGACCTTAAATCTATAATGTAATCAAAGGTCAAAGAAAGTCAAAGACAAACCAACCCCGAAAGGATTGATAATATGAGCTTAAGCAGCGAAATCGCAAGCATACTTATGGAAATGCTTGCTGACAGCGGCTCAACCGAAATCCAGAGAAATGAGCTCGCGCAAACCCTCGGCTGCGTACCCAGCCAGATAAATTATGTTATATCCTCACGATTCACCCCTGAGCACGGCTACATTGTAGAAAGCAGACGCGGAGGCGGCGGTTATATTAAAATCACAAGGCTGCAGCTTGATGCCGACAAAATGATTATGCACGCAGTAAACTCCATAGGAAGCTCCATTGATTACATGAGCTGCCGTGCCTTCATACTCAACCTCACTCAGCAGAATCTGATCAAAAAAGACACGGCTCAGATTATGCTCGCCGCTCTTTCAGAAAACTCATTGAGACCCCTGCCGCCCGAATACCGTGACTCGGTAAGGGCTTCAATATTCAAGCAGATGCTTCTTTCTGCCGCAAACATCAAGGAATAAAACAGGAAAGGATGATTTAACTATGCTGTGTCAAAACTGCGAAAAAAACGAAGCAACCACCCACATCAAACAGATAATCAACGGCAAAATGACCCAGACCCATCTTTGCTCTGACTGCGCAAAGCACATGGGGTACGGAGATATGTTTTCAGATTTCAGCCTTAATCTCTCGGAATTCTTCGGCAACTTTTTCGGCGAAACGCTTCCCTCATCAGGTCAGTCTGCCGCATTGCGCTGCCCGAAATGCTCATTCACCTTCAACGATATAGTAAGAGAAGGCAAGGTGGGCTGTGCACAATGCTACGAAACCTTCTATGATAAGCTGCTCCCGTCTTTGCAGAGAATTCACGGAAAAATCCGCCACTCAGGCAAGATAAGCCGAGTCAGCAACGAAGCTGAAGCAACGGCTGACATTATTGAAGAAACACCTGTTCAGAAAGCAGAAAAAACAGCTTCAGAAAAGATTGAAGAGCTTCAGGCGCAGATGCAGCAGGCTGTTGCCGAGCAGAATTTTGAGCTTGCGGCAAAAATCAGGGATGAAATCAAGGCTCTGGAAGGAGGAGAAATCCAATGAAATGGTATTCGAAAAAAGGCGAACAGGATGACATTGTTTTAAGCACAAGGATACGCCTTGCAAGAAACGTCAGGGAATATCCCTTTCCCATAAGGCTTGATGCTTCGGGCAGAGAGCAGGTAAGCAACCTTGTAAGGGGCGCTCTCTCCGGTGGGGAATGCGGTAACTTCGGCTTCATTGATATGAACACACTCAGCCAGACTCAGGCAATTTCCCTTGCGGAAAAGCACATTATCAGCCCCGAATTTACCTCCCGCATCCCCGGCAGCGCTCTCATGCTGACCAAGGATGAATCCGTAAGCATTATGCTGTGTGAGGAGGACCATATCAGGCTTCAGGTAATCATGCCGGGTCTCGCCCTTGAAGAAGCATACGATACCGCAAACAAAATTGACAATTTGCTTGATTCAAAGCTTAACTATGCCTTCCATGAACAGATGGGATACCTTACCCAATGCCCCACAAATCTCGGCAACGCAATGAGAGCTTCCGTAATGCTTCACCTGCCTGCTCTTACCAGATGCGGCCAGATTTCAAAGCTTGCCTCAACCGTATCAAAGCTCGGTTTAACCATAAGAGGCGCTTACGGCGAAGGCTCAAAGCCGCTTGGCGATATATACCAGTTAAGCAATCAGATAACTCTCGGAATTTCGGAAGATGCCGCAATAAGCAACCTTAAGTCTATAGTAATGCAGCTTATTTCTCAGGAGCGCAACGCTGCATCAGAGCTTGTAAACAGCATCGCTCAGGAGGACAGAATTTACCGTGCTCTCGGAATATTGCAGAATGCAAGGCTTCTCAGCAGTGATGAATTCATGGAGCTTATTTCAATAGTACGTCTCGGAATTTCAACAGGAATTCTTGAGCTTGAAAGGGACAAAATAAATGAGCTTACATTCAATATGCAGCCTGCAACAATCAGCGCAGCCCACGGCGAAGCGATTGATTCCGCTCAGCGTGACAAAATCCGTGCACAAACGGTAAGAGAGGCTTTTTCTATCTTATAAAAGTGCCGCTTCAATCTGCGTTTTTTCGCAAAAGCGGCAGGATTGGAGGATTGATTTTATATGTATAAATTCACAGGCTTTACCCAGAAAGCAAACGATGCCCTCAATGCCGCTGTTTCGGCGGCAGAGGAGCTGGGTCACGCATATATCGGCAGCGAGCACATTCTTCTCGGTCTGCTTAAAGAAAGCGGCGGTATGGCATACACAGCACTCAGCGCAAGAAAAATCACCGCTGATGCTGTTGAAAAAATCATCCGTGCCTCTGTGGGCACGGGCGCCCCGACCGTACTCTCCCCCGCCGATTTCACACCAAGAGCAAAGCACATAATTGACAGCGCAATTGTTCAAGGCAAGAGCATGGGTCATTCCTACATCGGCACAGAGCACATCCTCATGGGCATAATCCGTGAAGGCTCTTGTGCCGCAAATGAAATTCTCAATCAGCTCGGTGCTTCGTCGCAGGACATATTGTCCGATATAAGCAAGGCGCTCGGCAATTCATCTTCAAGGAGTAATGCCTCGGGCGGCTCTGCAAAAAGCCAGAAGCAATCCGACACTCCAACCCTCAGTCAGTTCGGCAGAGACCTTACCGCCGCCGCAATGCAGGGCAAAATTCACCCCGTAATCGGCAGAGGCAAGGAAATAGAAAGAGTTATCCAGATTCTCTGCCGCAGAACAAAGAACAACCCCTGCCTTATAGGCGAGCCGGGTGTCGGTAAAACCGCAATTGCAGAGGGACTTGCGCTTAAAATTTCAACAGGCGAAGTACCTGACCTGCTCAGGGAAAAACGCATTGTTTCGCTTGACCTTACAGGTATGGTTGCAGGCACAAAATACAGAGGCGATTTTGAGGAGAGAATCAAGACCGCCATTGACGAGGTGCAGAAAAACGGAAATATAATCCTTTTTATTGACGAGCTCCACACCCTTATCGGTGCAGGCTCGGCAGAGGGTGCGGTGGATGCCGCAAACATCCTCAAGCCCTCACTTGCAAGGGGTGAAATTCAGGTTATCGGTGCAACAACG
>JAZSIQ010000040.1:0-5529 GCA_045533875.1 Acutalibacteraceae bacterium
TAGCAGGCGTTGTTTCAACGGGTGACGGCGAAGAAACCACTGCACAGGAGAGCAGCACCGCAGATTATTCCGAAACCCCTACGGTAACTCAGCCGGCATTTACCGAGCCTGAGAGCGAGCAGGAATCAACAACCGAAACCACAACCAAGAAAAAGTTTGATTGGTTCGGAAACGGTGATGAGGAAGAAACGGGCGAAACCACAACAGAATCAACCTCTGCCGCCGCTATTGAGGATTATGAATTTGCATACGCAGGCTTTAATCCTGCCTATGCCGACCCCGATGAAAGGGTATGGAATCTTCTGCTTGTAAACAGGGATTATATCCTGCCCGAGGATTTTGAGGATACTCTTGAGCTTGCCCCCAGCGTGAAGAGTGACCCTTCAAGCTGCAAGCTTGATTACAGAGTTGCACCTCATTACAACAGGATGTACCTTGCCGCAAAGGAGGACGGTATAACTCTTACTCCCGTTTCGGGCTACCGTTCACGCGACAGGCAGGAGGGAAACTTCAAAAACAAAATCCAGAGCTATATTGACATGGGTTATTCAAAGGTTGAAGCAACTCAGATGGCGGCCACAAGAATTCTGCCTCCCGGCACCAGCGAGCATAACGCAGGCCTTGCAATGGATATCTGCGTTGCAAGCACATCGGCAAACTTTGAACAGAGCGATGAGTACGCATGGCTCGAGGAAAATGCCGCAGATTACGGCTTCATCCTGCGCTACCCCGAGGATAAGCAGGATATAACCAAAATCACCTACGAGCCGTGGCATTGGAGATATGTAGGGGTTGAAAACGCAAAGGCGATGAAGGCGAGCGGCGAATGCTTGGAGGAATACCTCGGTTATGTTTGATTGCCGCCCTCGGAGATGTTCTCACGCTTGAGGACTACGCCTACGGTTTTAATTAAAATTTTAATATCGAATAAAAGGCTTTGTTTGTCAATGTATTCTTTGTCAAACAGAGCTTTTTCTTTTGCTGAAAGATTGTCCCTGCCGTTTATCTGAGCCCAGCCCGTAACTCCGGGGCGTACGCTGTAAACCCCGTATTCGAGGCGAAGCTCATGGATGTCCGTTTCCTCGGGGATAAGAGGACGGGGACCTACAAGGCTCATTGAGCCGTTGAGCACGTTGACAAGCTGAAGAAGCTCATCAAGGCTTGTTTTTCTTAAGATTCTGCCGCTTCTTGTTATCTGCTCGTCAGCCTCTGAGAGCTTTGCGGTTGCGGCATTCCTTGTGCCCTTTTTCATGGTGCGGAATTTTATGATTTCAAAATTCTCGGCATTCCTGCCTACTCTTTTCTGCCTGAAAACAACAGGCGCTCCGTCATCGGCAAGAATCACAAGGGCAATAACGGCAAGTAACGGAGAAAGCAAAATCAGCAGAAAAAGGCTGACACAAAAATCAAAAAAGCGCTTCATAAAGATTTTCACATCCTAAAAGCATTATTGTTTACGTCCGCTCCAGAAGATATAATCCTCTATCAGCAGAGCCCTTGCAGGAGCAGCTTCAAGACCGCCGAGCTTCAGCGGAGCGGCGAAAAGAAAGTAATTGCCGGGCGAAACCTCGGAGAGATCAAGCCCTTCAAGTATACTCACGCCGCTTTGAAGAAAGCCTCTGTGGGGCTTGAGCTGGTTGCCCTTGCAGCCTACGGAGAGCGAATCCGTGCCTATGAGCTTCAGGCCGCTGTCAGCAAGCAGCTCGGCAGAGGAATCCATAAAGAAAGCCTTGCCGCCGCTTTTGATAAGCAGCCTTTCACAGCCTTTGGGCAGAAGATTTTCGGCATCCTCTCCCGTAATTACTCCTGCAGGCACTTCTATTACCGTGCACGGACCTACGAACGCATCAAGGGGGAGGGAGTCTATTGCGGCGCCGTCCTCAATAAAGTGGAGCGGAGCGTCAATATGGGTGCCCGTGTGTGCGCCGAGGGTAAGCAGGGAAAGGTTACAGTCAGAATCTTCGCCTATGCGCTCAACCCACTCAAAGCGTGGTTCAGGGTCGCCCGGATATATTTCCGTGCTGAAAACGTCTCTTGAAATATCAATGATTTTCACAGCAAGACCTCCTTGCCGAAAAATAATAATCAGTCTTTATTTGCTTCCATCTGAAGATAAGCGTTGATGAAGCCGTCAATGTCGCCGTCCATAACAGCGTTGATGTTGCCCATTTCAAAGCCTGTTCTGTGGTCCTTTGCAAGGGTGTAGGGCATGAAAACATAGGAACGAATCTGGCTTCCCCATGCAATTTCACGCTGCTCGCCCTTAATGTCGTCAATCTTGTCAAGATGTTCTCTTTCCTTGATTTCGATAAGCTTGGATTTAAGCATCTTCATGGCAACCTCACGGTTTTGATGCTGGCTTCTTTCAACCTGGCAGGCGCAAACGATGCCCGTGGGGATATGGGTAAGTCTTACTGCAGAGGAGGTTTTGTTAACCTTCTGACCGCCTGCGCCGCTTGCGCGGTAATAGTCTATCTTGATATCGTCGGGATTGATTTCAACATCAACTGTGTCGTCGATTTCGGGCATTACTTCGAGGGAGGCAAAGGAAGTATGTCTTCTGCCTGAAGCATCGAAGGGTGAAACTCTTACGAGGCGGTGAACGCCCATTTCGCTCTTGAGGAAGCCGTAAGCATTCTCGCCCTCAATGAGGAGAACTGCGGATTTGAGACCTGCTTCGTCACCGTCAAGGAAGTCAATCATGCTTACCTTGAAGCCGTGCTTCTCGCCCCAGTGCTCATACATTCTTACAAGCATCTGGTTCCAGTCCTGCGCTTCGGTTCCGCCGGCGCCTGCATGGAATGTGAGAATGGCATTCTTTGCATCGTATTCGCCCGTAAGAAGGGTGGAAAGGGTCATTGCATCAAGCTTTGAAATGAAGGAGTCAACAATCTCCTTGCATTCATCAAGCAGTTCAAGGTCGCCTTCTTCATCCGCAAGCTCAATCATGGTAAGCGCATCGTCGTATGATGCGGCAAGATCCTCGTAAGAGGAAACCTTGTTTTTGAGCTGGCTTATGCGCTGAAGCACCTTCTGCGAATTTGCAATATCATCCCAGAAAGCACCCTCCGCAGTCTGCTCTTCAAGCTGGGCAATTTCCTGCGAGGTTTTGTCAAGTGCAAGCGAAACCTTAAGCTGCTTAAGCTTTTCTTCTTTATCAATTATTGTAAGCCTGAGTTCTTCATACTGAATCATAAACTTTATTCTCCTGAATTACAAAATATATCAGCATATATTATATATAAAAAAGTCAATAAAGTAAAGAAATAAATTAAATTTTGCATAATAATTGAATTTTGTTCACAAATGATATAGAATAATATGGTATATTGTTTTGAAAATAAACACTTTTTCAGAGGTGAAAGAGAATTGAGATACGAAAATGAGATTTGCGCAGGCTGCGGCAATCCTCTTGTTGAGGGAGAAGATATAGTAGTATGCCCCGAGTGCGCAACCCCTCAGCACAGAGAGTGCTGGAACAAAACAAACAGCTGCGTGAACGGCTACCTTCACGCTTCGGGCTATGTGTGGCAGGCGGAGGGTAAGGCGCAGGCATCTGATGAAAAAAAGGAAGAGGAGCAGGATGTTATTTGCCCCAACTGTGCAGCACCCAACGATTCAAAAGCCCTCCATTGCAGCCACTGCGGCAGCCCTCTTGGCGGAAATCAGCAGGGTCAGCCCTTTCCCGGCATTCCGTTTCAGCTTCATCAGCCTTCTCAGAGAGACAGAGAGATGAGCCTTTTATACGGCACGGGCTGCGACCCCGATGAAGGAATCGGCGGCGAAAGAGCAGGCGACATTGCTATTTATGTAAGAAGAAATCAGCACAGGTTCATCCCCAGATTTAAGCGTTGTGCTTCGGGTAAGAAAATCAATTGGAACTGGGCGGCGTTTTTCCTGTCACCCTACTGGTTCTTCTACCGCAAGATATATAAGGTCGGTCTTGTCTTTATGGGTATTCTGCTTGGACTCAATCTTCTTGCTTCGCCTCAGATTGACAAAGAGCTTGAGGATTATTACAATTATACTCTGACCTATGCCCAGATGCTTGAGAGCGGTGATGTCAGTATTGAGGAGCAGGAAGAGGCTGCTGAAAAAATGATGCAGCTCACCCGTGAAGCGGCAATGAGATGCGTTAAAAATCCGTGGATAGTATCCTGCTTTGCAGGAATGCTTCTGCTTAACGTTGCTGCGGCACTTGTGGCAGATAATATATACTTTAAAAGAGTAACGGGCGATATAAAGAAGCTTAGGGATACCTACAGAGAAGGCGAGCTTTATAAAACCATGGTTTACAGAGTGGGCGGAGCTTCGCCGCTTGCATTCATTGCTTCGTATTTCGGCATGAGCGCTGTTTTCGATATGATTATTATGCTTATTCAGGGCTTTTAATTTGAAAAGGAGAGGTATTTATGAAAATTAAAAAGGCTATAATTCCTGCAGCGGGTCTCGGCACAAGAGTGCTCCCAGCATCAAAGTCCGTTCCCAAGGAGATGCTCAACATAGTTGATAAGCCTGCAATTCAGTATCTTGTGGAAGAGGCTGTTGCGGCAGGAATCGAGGATATTCTTATCATAACCAACAGAGGCAAGGGTGTAATTGAAGACCATTTTGACCATTCCTTTGAGCTTGAAAAAGCTCTTGAGGGCAATCCCTCCAAGGCGGATTTGCTTGACAGCATCAAAAAAGTTGCCACAATGGCAAATGTCAGCTTTGTCCGCCAGAAGGAAACAAAGGGTCTTGCACATGCAATTTACTGCGCCAAGGCTTTTGTAGGCGATGAACCCTTTGCAGTCATGTACGGCGATGACGTTGTAATAAATGAGCAGAATCCCGCAATCGGTCAGCTTTGCTCGGCTTATGAGAAGTATGGCAAAACCGTAGTCGGCGTGCAGGAGGTTGAGGCTGATAAAATCGGTCTGTACTGCTCACTCGGCGTTGACCCCATCGAGGGTGACGATAAGGCGATGAACTGCTGGAAAATCAACGAAAAGCCCAAGGGCGAAGAGGTGCTTTCTCTCTATGCCATTCTCGGCAGAGTAGTGCTCGGCCCCGAAATGATAGGTCTTATCGAGGAAGGTCTTGCCAACACTCCCGACGGTAAGGAGCTTTATCTTACCGATATTTTCAGTGCTCTCGGTGCCGAGGGTAAGCTTGTCGCATATCCCTTTGAGGGTAACAGATATGATATGGGCAACAAGCTCGGCATCCTTAAGGCTAACTGCGAGGTTGCTCTGGACCACCCCGAGCTTGCAGAGGATTTCAAGGCTTATCTTAAAGAGCTTGTCAAGTCATTATAATTTTATACAATTATATATATGCGAATTTTGCGGCACGGTTTTCCGTGCCGCTTTGTCATTTTAAAGTACAGTTTCAGTCGTGCTCGCCCACGAAACACCCGGATATGTTGATAAAAGATAAAAAAATATTAAAAAAAGGTGTTGACAAAGTTGAAAAGATTTGATAATATAGTCGAGCGCTCAAGAGAGAGCGCACTCGCACCTTGAAAATTAAACAACGAAATAATCA
>JAZSIQ010000194.1:0-5838 GCA_045533875.1 Acutalibacteraceae bacterium
CAGGATGTGCTTCACCTGCCGCCGAGAGAAGATGCACTTGATAATGACCTTATAAAGCAGACAGTTATGCGCTACGGTGCGGTTTCCACAAGCTTTATCTGTGACAACAATTATTTCAATGATGATTACTCCTGCTATTATTATCCCGGCACTTCGATAAACACCAGCCTCGGCCATGCGGTTTCAATCGTAGGATGGGATGATAATTTCAGCAGATACAATTTTGAAATAACTCCCCCCGGTAAGGGTGCATTCATCTGCCAGAATTCATGGGGCGAGGGAAGCGGCGATGACGGATATTTCTTCGTTTCCTACTATGACTCCTTCTTTGCTGCCTACAACACCACCGCCTCCTACTGCTCCGCTGAAAGCAACAATAATTTCGATATGATTTATCAGTATGACCCCTGCGGTGCGGTTGCAACCACGGCGGATACATACGAATACTGCGCCAATGTTTTCCCCGAGGACGGCGAAACACTTAAGACGGATGAAATTCTGCGTGCCGCATCCTTCTACACCCTTAATCCCAACACACAGTACAGCGTTTATGTTGTAACCGATTTTTACGATGAAAGCTCCTTTGACAACATGATGCTTGTTGAAACAGGCGCCTTTGTTTACCCCGGCTATCACACCGTGCGTCTGAGCAAGCCCGTTGAGCTTGATGCAGGCTCACGCTTTGCCGTTGTTATAACCCTGCGTACGCAGGAAGGGGAGCTTGACGTTTCTACGGTAGAAATCCCTCTCGGTTTCTTCTCCACCTACGGTAATGTAAAGGCAAATTCCGGCGAAGGTTATTTTTACTATGACGGCGAATGGAGCGACCTTGCCTCCCTTATCCGCAATGCCAATTTCTGCATCAAGGCATTTACGGACAGCGCCGTTTCAATCCTCGGCAACCAACTCAATTCCGCCACCCGTAACGCAATAAACAACACTTCAAGGGATTATGAATCCGATGTTGTTTACACCGTAAACAGTGCACTTGCTGCAGGGCTTGTGCTCAACGAGGATTTTGTGGATTACATTGAAGAAAACGGGGCAGAAGCCCTTGATTCAGCCGTCAACCTCCCCTCCACTATGCCTGCCTTTTCGGGCAGCAGCATTGAGGTTGACTCCGATTCATTACCATCTTATTTCAGTCTGTGTGATTATTCAAGAGTAAACGGCGTTGAGGACCAGTATGATTTAGGAAGCTGCTGGGCATTCTCATCCCTTGCCTCGCTCGAAAGCTGGATTCGCTCCTGCAATGAATACACACCTGCGGTAAATCTCCGTCTTGATGAAACAGAAAAAACTCTGCTTATAGGCGACAGCTTTACTCTCAACTGCTCCATGCTTGACAGCATTGAAGTGAGTGAGGAAATTGAATGGATTACCTCTGACCCCGCAGTTGCCGAGGTTGAAAACGGCACAGTTACCGCCAACGCAAGCGGCACAGCAGTAATTTATGCCACCGTCGACGGTGTTGCAGGCTACGAAACCTGCACGGTCACCTGCTCCGAGCCCGTTGCGGTTACGGGGATAAGAAGCAATAATTCCTCTCCCTTCGAACTGCTTGCAGGCAAAAAGTATTCCTCTTTTTACAGTATAACCCCTGCAAATGCCACCAACAAGCAGGTTACCGTTGTCTCCGACAATCCTGCCGTTGCCACCTTCGCTGACGGCAACATTATAGCCGTTGCCCCGGGCGAAGCCACCGTTACCGTTACCACCGTTGACGGCGGCCATTCGGTATCAATCCCCGTAACCGTCAGAAACTTCGTTTTCTATGACCACTCCATGGCGCTTCACTATAAGGATACCGCCACCGTGAGGGTAAAGCTCGGCTACGGCAAGGAAATTTCCGAGTGGAAAAGCTCCGATACTTCCGTTGTCACGGTTGATTCAAACGGAAATATAAAGGCTGCCGGCAAAGGTACAGCTACCGTCACCGCCGTTGATGCCAACGGACAGACCGACAGCTGCGAAATCACCGTCAGCTACACATTCTTCCAGTACATTATAATTTATATTTTCTTCGGTTGGTTGTGGTATTAACACATAAGCTGCCGCAAAGAAAGCCGTGCCTTTGCCGGGCACGGCTTTTTGATTTGCATCCTGTTAAAAAGACCGAAGCAAAACGAATTTGCCTCGGTCCTTCTTATTTGATTATTGTGCGTATGCAGCAACTGTAAGCATAAAGTCGCCTATCTGTGCGCCAAATTCGGGAGCGCCGTCCATTATAAGGCGGCCTGCCTTGAGAGACTCAAGCATATCATCGGTTGAAAGAAGGATGCCAAGAGCACTGTCAAGGTTGTTGAAGCGCATGGTGAAGAAGGGCATTGCTCTCTTGTAAACGCCTCTGCCTGCCTTGGACTTACCGGCCTTGATTCTGATGTAAGCCTGAATATCATCGTAACCGTCAACAGCCCAGGAGTAAACTCTGTCAGGGCTCTTAAGGGTCCAGTTGTGAATAGCCTCATGACCGTTTTTGTTAAGGGTGCTTATACCGCTTGAGAGCAGGTAGAAGAAGCACTTAACCATGAGCTTCTTGGTTTCCTCATCCTCGGGGGGCTGCTTAGCAGTAAGAAGAGAGGACATTTTAAGAAGCACCATCATGAAGGATGCGAAGGTACCCGGCTGCTTGGCAATGCCGCGCATTTTGGGAAGGGTTGCAGGGCCGATATTGCCCTTGAAGAAAGCATTCATGGTTTCAATGCTCTTGAATTCAAGCTCTATATCGGTATGCTCTCTGTCGCTCACCTTGTCGGTATGAACAAGCCATTCGCCCGAATTGATAACGAAATGGGTTGCAAACTTACCTGCAGGAGCTTCGGGGTCAACCGCACTTATCTGAATAACAGCGTGGGTGTGCTCAAATTTCTTTGCAAATTTGGGAACATCCATAGCTATTGTTTTGATAACCGGAAGAACGGCACAGAGAAACACTTTATTGGTAAGCATATCTTCTCTTGAAGCCATATTAATCAATCCTTTCTGAGATTTCAGATGCCTCGGCTTAAATTATGCCTCGTCATCCCAGTCGTCATCAAGCTCGAAATCCTTGCCCATAACTTCACGAACTGCTTCGACAATACCGTTGCAGTCAATGCCGAGGATGGACATGATATCTTCGTGCAGACCGATGGGAGCAAACTTATCAGGGATACCAAGCTGCTTGAATGCGCAGCCCTTACCTGCTTCAACGATAACCTCAGCAACTGCGCTGCCAAGACCGCCGATAACGTTATGGTCCTCAACGGTGATGATGCGGCGTGTATCCATAACTGCCTTAACGATTGCTTCCTTGTCGATAGGCTTAATGGTGTGCATATTAAGAACGCGAACCTTAAGACCGTCAGCATTTTCAAGGAACTTTGCAGCCTGAAGAGCCTGGAATACGCAGGAGCCGCAAGCAATGATTGTAAGGTCAGTACCCTCGTTGATGGTAACAGCCTTGCCTACCTCGAAGCCGTAATCGCTTCTCTCATAGAGAACACGGTCAAAGCCTCTGTTGATTCTGATGTAGTACGGACCCTTGTTCTCATAAGCTGCGTAAACAGCGTTATAGGTTTCAAGACCGTCTGCAGGGCAGATAACTGTAAGATTGGGGATTGAACGGCAAACTGCCATGTCGCAGATTGCGTGGTGGGTTGAGCCCGCCTGACCGAAAGAGGTACCTGCATGGGTAGCAATAACCTTAGCGTTGATATTCTGATAGCAGATATCGGTGTGAAGCTGGTCAGCACTTCTGAGAGAAGCGAAAACCGAGAAGGTGGAAAGGAAGGGAACAAGGCCTGCCTTTGCCATACCTGCTGCTACGCCGAACATATTCTGCTCTGCAATACCTACGTTGAAGAATCTTTCGGGGAACTTTTCACCGAACATTCCGATTTTTGTTGATTTAGCGAGGTCAGCCGTAAGGGCTACAACCTCGGGATGTGCTTCACCGAGCTCGCACAGCGCCTTGCCGTAATATTCAGCGGTTGAGAAAGCGGTGGAATCGGTTGCTGTGTAGGTCATTCCTCCTGCCATGATTAAGCACCCTCCTTTTCTGCTCTTTCCTTGCGTACTTCATAGTACTTTGCAAGGCTTGCCTTTGCTTTTTCGTATTTGTCATCATCAATAGCACCGTAATGCCACTTATAATCGTCTTCCATGTAGTCAACGCCTGCGCCCTTAACTGTCTTTGCAATGATAACAACAGGAGCATCCTTTGCTTCATAAGCAAAATCAATAGCCTCAGCGAGTTCCTTCATGTTCTGACCGTCAACTTCCTTAACGATGAAGCCGAAAGCCTTCCACTTATCAGCGAAGGGTTCAAGGGACATAACGTCCTCGGTCTTACCGTCAATCATGCAGCCGTTACGGTCAACGAAAGTGATGAGATTGTCTGCCTTGAAGTGAGCAGCTGCCATGGCAGCTTCCCAGTTTGAGCCTTCGTCGCATTCGCCGTCGCCGAGGATGCAGAAGGTCTTGTAGGTCTTGCCCTGAACCTTAGCGGCAAGAGCAGTACCAAGAGCGATGGGAAGTCCGTGGCCGAGAGAGCCTGTGGAAGCGTCAACACCGACTACCTTGTTGGAGTCAAGGTGAATGCCCATCTTGGAGTTTGTAAGGTTGAAGGTTTTGAGCTGCTCAACATCGTTGAAGCCGAGGTCGCAAAGAGCTGCCGCATAAGCAACGCCTGCGTGACCCTTACTAACGATAAGACGGTCTCTGTCCTCCCAATCGGGGTTGGCAACGTCAATATTCATGTACTTGTGATAAAGAATAGTCAGCATATCCATCATGCTCATGCCGCCGCCGATATGGGCACTGCCTGCCCAATAGGTGGTGTCAAGGCAGAGTTTACGCAAATCATTTGCCTTTTTTTCAAGGGCTAACCATTCCTGCTTTGATAATGGCATAGTCTTATCCTCCTTATTTGCTTTTATTATACATTAAACAACCTGTACGGTCAAAAAAGCCTTAGCCGAGCTCGGGATGATTCTTGCGAACAGCCTTGAACGCATCCTCAGCAACCTCGATGGTGTGCTTGATATCCTCATCGGAAAGGGAAGCATTGATGAAGTGGTTGTGGTGGTTGGTCATGTAAACGCCTCTCTTAACAACTTCAGCAATCCATTCCTGATGAAGCATGAGCGAATCGTCATCCTTGAGCATAAGATAGAAGAGTGCGGGCTCGCCGGAAACGTTGAGGTGGAAACCGTTGTTTGCCGCAGCAGCCTTGAGACCGTCTGTAAGCATTGTGCCCTTCTCGAGGCAGAACTTGGGAAGGTCAAGCTCCTTCATCTTGTTGATGCAGGCGATACCTGCTGCGAAGGGAACAGCACTCATCCAGTAGCTGCCGGTGTATGAAAGACCGCTGATAGCGCTCTTGAGCCATTCCTTACCGCAAAGAGCGGAAACGTTCCAGCCGTTTGCAAGTGCTTTACAGAAGCAGATAAGGTCAGCTTCAAAGCCGTAGTGATGGTCAGAGCCTGCAAGGTCAAGTCTGAAGCCGCAGCGAACGTCGTCTACGATAAGAACGATGCCCTTGTCGGTGCAGAGCTTGCGTACCTTCTGCCAATAACCCTCTGCGGGGAGAACGTTATCAACAAAGTTACCGTGCATATAGGGAGTGGAAATGAAAGCAGCGATTTCGCCTTCATTTTCAGCAACGATTCTTTCAAGCTGGTCAAAATCGTTCCAGTCAACATAGATGTTGTTGGAAACATCCTCAGGGATAACGCCGGGATAGTCAATCTTCTGGCACCAGGGAGCAACGCCGTGGTAGTAACCCTTAACGAAGATAATCTTCTTTCTGTGGGTTGCTGCTCTTGCGGTCATGATAGCTGCGGTGGTGGTGTCGCC
>JAZSIQ010000139.1:0-3490 GCA_045533875.1 Acutalibacteraceae bacterium
CGGAAACAGTTTCGGACTGAATGTCGGTATCATCTGATACAGCATCGGGTGCGGGTACCTGCTCGGGCTCACCGCTGAGAGCTGCCTTGAGCGCCTGAATGCCAACCTCAATTATATCATCGGTAGGCTCAACTGTAGTAATTCTCTGCATAAGCAAGCCGGGCGCCGAAAGAGCCTTTGTAAGCTTGTTGGGATATTTACCGGCAAGCTGAATGAACTCAAATCCGATACCCATAATAAGCGGCATAATCAGAACCTTTATTCCAATCCAAAGCCAGGTTGTTTCAACAATGTAATCGGGAAGCACAACCGCAAAAACCGAAGAAATAAGGATGCTGAGAATTATGGTGATGAATATAAAGCTTGTACCGCATCTGGGATGAAAACGCTTTTGCTTTTTAACGTTTTCAACAGTAAGTTCAAGACCTGCTTCAAAGCAGAAAATCGATTTATGCTCAGCTCCGTGGTACATATACACCCTGCGTATTTCCTTCATTCTTGAAACTGCGTACATGTATATAACGAAAATTCCAACCCTTATTACACCTTCAAATATTGTTTTGAATGCTGAAATTCCGCCATCAAAAAGATATTTATTGACAAGCTCAAACCCCTTTGTAGGAGCATACATAAAGAGAAGAAAAGCAAGAGCAACGCTGAGCACCATTGAAATACCGCCGATAACAGCCATCATCTTCGGACCGAAATGCTCAGAAAGCCATTTATCAAACTTTGACTCACCAACATCATTTTCAAGGTCAAGGCTTGTTTTCTCAGCAGACTCCATAAGGCATTTATAGCCCACAACCATTGATTCAATGAATGAAACAACACCTCTGACAAGAGGTATATTGAGAATTTTATATTTCTTGCGGTATGATTTGAAGCTCTTCATCTGGGTTTCAATTGAGCCGTCGGGCATTCTTAATGACATTGCGGTTCCTTTGGGGCCCTTCATCATGATGCCTTCCATAAGCGCCTGACCTCCAACCGCAACATAAGAGCATTTGTTATCATTCTTCTTCATTAACCTTTATCTCTCCTTCCTTGCCTGTTACATCAACAGGGAAAATAACGGTTACCGTTGTTCCTTCGCCAAGTACACTGGCTATACTGAATTCACCGTTGTGAAGCTTTATTATCTCATCAACTACGGCAAGACCTATTCCTGAACCTCGGACAGTTGAATCAGCTTTGTAGAATTTTTCCTTAACCTTGGGTAAATCCACCTCAGAAATGCCTTTTCCTGTATCGGTAAAGGTAATCATAAGTCTGTCAGAATCAATCAGCTCTGCCTTTACTATAAGCTTGCCGCCCTGCTGATTGTATTTAATTGCATTATCAAGTATATTTACAAAAACTTGCCTTATCCTTGCGGCATCACCATAAGCGGGAATAGGCACGTGAGGTACGACGTAGGTTACTTCTATTCCCTCCTTAACAGCTCGCTCTCTGAAAGTGAATACAGCCTCATCAAGCTCGGCAAGTACGTCAATTTTTTCAGTATTCAGGCTGAGCTTACCGTTATTCATTCTTGAGAAATCAAGAAGCTCCTCAACCATGTCATTGAGTCTTGTAGTTTCATCAATAATGATTTCCATGCCGCGTCTGGTCATGGCAGGGTCAGCATCGCCAAGCTGAAGCAAGGTTTCACCCCACCCTTTAATTGCGGTAAGCGGTGTGCGCAACTCATGCGAAACGGTTGAAATAAAGTCGTTTTTCATTTCATCCGCAGCCTCAAGTTCAGATGCCATATCATTTATCGTTTTACACAACTGACCGATTTCATCGTCGCTGTTGTATTCTTCCATTCTTGCGTCAAGGTCACCGCTTGCAATCTGCTGAGCGGTATCACAGACCTTTTTAACGGGTCGGATTATTGATTTAAAGAAGAAATTTGCAGAAATAAGAACAAGAACTGCAAAGAAAATAAAACATATTCCGTAAATAAGCAAAGAGAGCCTTATAAGCTGACGCTCAATTCCTTCGATAGAAATCATGAATCTTACCGCACCTGCATGAACACCGTCAGCCCCCGTTACAAGCACAGTCTGAGCCATTATGCTTTCACCGCTTTCAGTTTTGCCGGACCATGCACCCTTGTAGGTTTTACTGGAAAGAGCTTCCTCATAATCGGGCATTTCTGTTTCATCAATTTCAAAACCGCTGGAGGAAAGTATTACTTTGCCGCTGCTGTTGATTATCCAGACCTCCATAACATCCTTCTCGGTAAAATCCTCAAGGAATTCCCTGCCGCTTGCGGCAAAGCCCTCACCCGTTGTGCTGCCGTAACGAGAAAAAAACAGAGTTACCATATCGTTGGCGTTGGAGGAAAGAGTTGTTTCAACAGTACCGTAATAAGACCTTGCAAGAATCACCACAAGAACGGTTGCAGTTACAAGAAGAATGGCAAATATAAGAGATACAACTTCGATGAACCATCTTCTCGTAATTCCCTTCACTTCTTACCCTCCTTACCGATAAATCAGACAACCCATTTATAACCTATTCCCCAGATGGTAGCTATGTTTCTGGGATTTGAAGGCTCATCCTCAATCTTCATACGAAGCCTTCTTACATTAACGTCAACAATCTTTTCTTCACCAAAGTATTCGCTTCCCCACACACGGTTGAGTATATCCGTTCTGTGCAACGCAACTCCGGGATTCTTAAAGAAATACTCCATCATCTGGAACTCAACCTGAGTGAGTTCAATAAAAGCACCTTTTTTGGTGAGCGTTCTGCTTTTTAAATCAAGCCGGAAATCGCCGAGTTCGATTATACTGTCAGCCGAGTTGCCGGAAGTTGAGTTTGAAAGCATAGAAACACGGCGGTAAACGGCATCAACACGTGCCACAAGCTCGGTTGGTGAAAAAGGCTTTGTGATGTAGTCATCAGCACCCATCATGAGACCCGTTACTTTGTCCATTTCCTGAGTTTTTGCTGTGAGCATTATAATTCCGATTGTTTCACTTTCTTTTCTGAGGATTTTACATACATCAAGTCCGCTCACCTCAGGCATCATTATGTCAAGCAATGCTATATCAAAATCGCCGTTGCATGCCTCGTATTCTTCAAGAGCCTCAGCTCCGTTACTCGCCTCAACAACTTCATAGCCTCCCCTGCGAAGGTTAATAACTATAAACTCGCGGATTGCGGATTCATCTTCGGCAACCAGTACTCTTTTCACATTATCACCTCATGTCATCATAATTTAAAATAAACAACTCTTTGAGAAAGCTTAAGCGAATCAATCCCGACCGCCTTGCCCGCCGAAGAAATATAGGCGCAGATTATATTATCGCCTTCATACAGTACAGCGTATTGCTCATAGCTTTTTTCATTCCACTCATCCTCCATATTTAAACTTCAAGTATACATGATACTTTATCTCTATCTGCGATAAACAGTGATAAATCTTCCCCCTTAAACGGAGTGTCACCCATTGTAACTTCCCACTTCACTGTTTCGCGTGCCAATTCATCATAGT
>JAZSIQ010000109.1:0-3199 GCA_045533875.1 Acutalibacteraceae bacterium
GAGGAAGAAACCACACGCACAACAACTTCTACAACAAAGAAGAGAACTACAACAACCACCACAAAGAAAGAAACTACAACTACCACAACCAAAGCAACCACCACTTCAACAACACAGAACAACGGCGATGATTCCGGCGAATCCGGTGACAATTCCGGTGAGTCAGGCGACAATTCGGGTGAATCCGGCGACAATTCCGGCGAGTCAGGCGACAATTCGGGTGAATCCGGTGACAACTCGGGTGAGTCCGGTGATAACTCCGGTGAAGGTTCAGGCTCATCAGAACGAGAAACCGTTGTTATGGACGGCAAAAACTATTATATTGATGAAGATGGGGTATATGTTGAAGTTACATAACTAATCATGACCCCGCCTTACAAGCGGGGTCAAAGTGCATTATAAAAATTCAACAAAAAAATTCTTGATTAACTGTTTATATTATATATCATCTGTTATTGACAAAGTAATGCATAAGCTGTATAATTATTCAAATATTCCGCATAAAGCATTGCAAATATACAATCTCAACGTATTACGGAGGAAAATCAATGAAACACTTGCTTAAGCTTCAGGATCTCACCGCAGAGGAAATCACTCAGATATTAAATCTTGCGGATCAGTTAAAATTTGAAAAGAAGAACAAAATCGAGCATCATTTTCTTAAGGGCAAAACTCTCGGTATGATTTTCCAGAAGTCATCAACCAGAACAAGGGTTTCCTTCGAGGTAGGTATGTATGATTTGGGCGGCTCCGCTCTTTTTCTCAGCTCCAACGATTTGCAGATAGGCAGAGGCGAGCCGGTAGAAGATACCGCAAGAGTAATGTCAGGTTATCTTGACGGAATTATGATAAGAACCTATTCTCAGAAAGAGGTTGAGGTTTTGGCAGAAATGGGCTCAATTCCCATCATCAACGGTCTTACCGATTATTGCCATCCCTGCCAGGTGCTTGCAGACCTTATGACCATCCGTGAGCACAAAAGAACTATAGAGGGCAACAAGTTGTGCTATATCGGTGACGGTAACAACATGGCAAACTCCCTCATTGTAGGCGGCATCAAAATGGGCATGAAGGTAAGCATTGCCTGCCCTGAGAATTATCAGCCCGATGCTGATATAATGAAATGGGCGGCTGAAAACGGCGATTTCGTCTGCACTCCCGATGTGTTTGAGGCAGCAAAGGATGCCGATGTGCTCTATACTGATGTATGGGCTTCCATGGGTCAGGAGGGTGAAGCGGCAATCAGACGCGCAGCCTTCAAGGGATATCAGATTAACGATGAAGTTATGGCTGTAGCCAAGAGTGATGCCATGGTTATGCATTGCCTTCCTGCTCACCGTGAGGAGGAAATTACGGCAAAGGTATTTGAGGAGCACGCTGCAGAAATATTTAACGAAGCCGAAAACAGGCTTCATGCCCAGAAGGCTGTGCTTGTAAAGCTTATGGCTGATTGAAAGCAGATTTGAATTTGGGAGATTGATATATATGAAAAAAGCTTATCTTGTTCTCGCTAACGGAAAAGTCTTCGAGGGTGAGGCTTTCGGCGCCGTAGGTAACACAGTGGGTGAACTTGTGTTTACCACCAGCGTTGTAGGCTATCTTGAAACAATGACCGACCCCAACCATTTCGGTCAGATAGTTGTTCAGACCTTTCCAATGCTCGGCAATTACGGAGTAATTGAAGAGGATTTGTTCGGCAAGCCTTACATTAACGGCTATGTTGTGCGTGAGTATTGCGAAATTCCTTCAAATTTCCGCAGTCAATATGATATTGAAAAGTATATGGTTGATAATTCTATCATTGGTATCTGCGTTGTTGATACAAGAGAACTTACAAAAATCATCCGTGAAGAGGGCTCAATGAATGCCGTAATCTGCACTTCACTTCCTGCTGATAAGGCACTTCTTGAAGGCTTTGAAATCAAGGATGCGGTTAAAACTGTTGCTTCTGCCGAATCTTCAGTTTATGCCGCAGAGGATGAAAAATATAATGTAACTCTTGTGAACTTCGGAAGTGTAGGTAACCTTATAAAAGAATTCAACGCAAGGGGATGCACAGTTAAGACTGTTGCTTATACCGCAACAGCCGAGGAAATGTGTGATGGAGCCGATGGCGTTATTCTTTCGGACGGTCCCGGTAATCCCGAAGAAATCAGCGCTTGCATTGAAGAAATCAAAAAAATCAATGTGCCTGTATTTGCATGCGGTCTCGGCCATTGTCTGCTTGCCATGGCAAACGGCGGCAAGATTGAAAAGCTTAAATACGGTCATCATGGCTCGAATCAGCCTGTAAAGTATCTTAATTCCACAAGGTCTTACATCACTTCTCAGAATCACGGATATGTTGTTGATTCGGAAACTGTAAGCGGCGCAAAGCTTTCTTTTAAAAACATAAATGATTTAACCTGCGCAGGTCTTGAATATGAGAATGCCGTTTCGGTTGCGTTTAATGCTGCAACCTGTGCCGGCCCTCAGAATACAGGCTTTGTGTTTGACAGCTTTATTACAAAAATGGGAGGTAAAAACTGATGCCTATTAATCCTGATATCAAAAAAGTAATGGTTATCGGTTCCGGTCCCATTGTTATCGGACAGGCTGCCGAATTCGACTATGCGGGTGCTCAGGCTTGCCGAGTGCTCAAGGATGCAGGCGTTAACGTTGTTCTTGTTAACTCAAACCCTGCAACTATCATGACCGATAAGGCTCTTGCTGATGAAATATATCTTGAGCCCCTCACTCCTGAAACAGTAAAAAGAATCATTCTTAAGGAAAAGCCTGACAGCCTTCTTGCAGGCCTCGGCGGTCAGACCGGTCTTACCATAGCAAGCAAGCTTGATAAGGACGGCTTCCTTAAGAAGCACGGTGTACGTCTTATCGGTACCAATGTTGAAGCTATTGACAAGGCTGAGGACAGAAAGCTCTTCAAGGATGCAATGGATGCTATCAATCAGCCCACAATTCCTTCCGATATTGCCAACGATATTGAAACAGCGCTTGAGATTGCCGAAAAAATCGGTTATCCCATCATTGTTCGTCCCGCATTCACCCTTGGCGGTGCAGGCGGCGGTGTTGCAAATAATGGCGATGAACTCAGAGTTATAGCCCGTACCGGCCTTGATATGTCTCCTATCACTCAGGTTCTTATCGAAAAGTACATTTTCGGTTGGAAAGAGATTGAGTTTGAAACCATGCGTGACTA
>JAZSIQ010000150.1:0-10866 GCA_045533875.1 Acutalibacteraceae bacterium
TAAGAAAATGTGTGAAAAATGCAAGATAATCAGGCGCAAGGGAAAAGTAATGGTAATCTGTGAAAATCCCAAGCACAAGCAGCGTCAGGGTTAATCCGACGCAAACCATTTATTGGAGGTGCAACTGACAAATGGCGCGTATATCAGGTGTAGACCTTCCCAGAGATAAGAGAATTGAGATTGCACTCACTTACATCTTTGGCATTGGTCGTAAAACCGCTAGCGACATTATCGCAGCAACCGGTATCAATCCCGACACAAGAGTTAAGGATTTGACCGAGGACGATATTTCAAAACTTCGTGAATATATCGACCACAATCTTAAGGTTGAAGGTGACCTTCGCATAGAAACTGCGTTTGACATCAAGAGCCTTATTGAAATCCGATGCTATCGCGGCGTCCGTCATCGTAAGGGTCTTCCCATAAGAGGCCAGCGTTCCAAGACTAACGCTCGTACCCGTAAGGGTCCCAAGAAGACCATCGCGAACAAGAAGAAGTAAGCATAGGAGGGATATCATGGCTAAAGCAACAGCTAAGAAAACAACCGGCACCCGTAAGCGTCGCGAGCGCAAGATGATCGAGCGCGGTGCAGCCCATATCCAATCCACCTTTAACAACACTATCGTTACAATTACCGACACTCAGGGCAACGCAGTTTCATGGGCAAGCGCAGGCGAAATGGGCTTCAGAGGCTCAAAGAAGTCTACTCCCTTTGCCGCACAGACTGCTGCTGAGGTAGCAGCTAAGGCAGCTATCGAGCACGGCATGAAGACCGTAGAGGTCTATGTTAAAGGCCCCGGCGCAGGACGTGAAGCAGCTATCAGAGCTCTTCAGACCGCAGGACTGGATGTAAGCCTTATCAAGGACGTTACTCCCATTCCTCATAACGGCTGCCGTCCTCCCAAGAGAAGGCGCGTGTAACCAGAATTTATTGGAGGTGTAACACATATGGCAAGATATACCGGACCGGTATGTAAACTTTGCCGCCGTGAAGGCAAGAAGCTCTTCCTTAAGGGTGAGCGTTGCTACACAGGCAAGTGCGCTATTGAGCGCAGAGCGTATGCTCCCGGCCAGAACGGCCAGAGCCGCAGAAAGACCTCTGAGTACGGCATGCAGCTTCGTGCAAAGCAGCAGGCAAGACGTTACTACGGTATTCAGGAAGGTCAGTTCCATAAGTATTTCATCGAGGCTGAGCGCAAGCAGGGTATGACAGGTGAAAATCTTCTTCGTATCTGCGAAAGCCGCCTTGACAACGTTGTTTACCTTCTCGGCTGGGCAAGCTCCCGCGCAGAAGCAAGACAGCTTGTTACTCACAACCACTTCAAAGTAAACGGCAAGAACGTTAACATTCCGTCCTACCTTCTTAAGGCTGGTGACGAAATCGTTCTCAAGGATAAGAGCAAGGCAAGTCCTAAGTTCAAGGAAGTTCTTGAGGCTAACGCTTCCCGTCCCGTTCCTCAGTGGCTTGACCTTAACGCTGAAACACTTGCAGCAAAGGTTATTGCTCTTCCCACCCGTGAGCAGATTGAAGTTCCCGTTGAAGAGCATCTCATCGTCGAGTTCTATTCAAAATAATGCTGCATAAGCATTATTTTGAGGTACTCAATGTTCGCAGGTTTTTATCTGCATGTTATAAAGGAGGGTTTTTAAATGATTGGTATCGAAAAGCCCAGAATTGATACTGCTGACATTTCTCCTGATGGTAAGTACGGTAAGTTTGTAGTGGAACCTCTTGAGAGAGGCTACGGAACAACTCTCGGTAACTCACTTCGCAGAGTTCTTCTTTCCTCACTCCCCGGTTACGCTATCACTTCCGCTAAGATTGACGGAGTTCTTCATGAATTCTCAACCATCCCCGGAGTAAAGGAAGATGTTACTGAGATCGTTCTTAACCTTAAGAGCGTTATTCTTAAGATTCACGGTGACGGTCCTAAAACTATCTACATTGAATCCAACGGCGAAGATGAAATCACAGCCGGCAGCATCAAAACAGACTCAGAAGTTGAAATCCTCAACCCTGAGCTTCATATTGCTACCCTTGATTGCGATGCCCGCGTAAACATGGAACTTACATGTGACAAGGGCAGAGGCTATGTTTCAGCAGAAAGAAACAAGCAGCTTCTTCAGCCCGCAATCGGTGTTATTGCGATTGATTCAATTTATACACCTGTTTTAAAGGTTAATTACACAGTCGAGAACACACGCGTAGGTCAGATTACCGATTACGATAAGCTTACCCTTGAAGTGTGGACAGACGGCACTATCTCCGCAATGGAGGCCGTTTCACTCGGCGCCAAGATCCTCAACGAGCATCTCAGCCTCTTCGGTGACCTTTCAGGCGGAGCCTTCGGCACTGAAGTGATGATTGTCAAAGACGAGAGCGGTAAAGAAAAAGTTCTCGAGATGACTATTGAGGAGCTTGACCTCTCTGTTCGTTCCTTCAACTGCTTGAAGAGAGCGCAGATTAACACTGTGGAAGATTTGACCAACAGAACCGAGGAGGACATGATGAAGGTCCGTAACCTCGGAAGAAAGTCCCTTGACGAAGTTGTTGCAAAGCTTAATTCACTTGGCTTTGACCTTCGCAGGGATGACGATTAAGACCCATCAAACGGTAAAGGAGTGTGAATTAAATGCCCGGTAGTAGAAAACTCGGCCGCGCAACCGACCATCGTATATCAATGCTCAGAGGTCTTGTTACTTATCTTCTTGAGAACGGCAAGATCGAGACAACCGTTACAAGGGCCAAAGAGGTTCGTGCTATGACGGAAAAAATGATTACCGTAGCTAAGGACGATTCTCTTCACGCAAAGCGTCAGGTTTTGGCATATGTCACCAAAGAGGATGTTGTTAAGAAACTCTTTGATGAAATCGCCCCCAAATATAAGGACGTAAACGGCGGTTATTGCCGAATCATCAAGACCGGCCCTCGCAGGGGTGACGCAGCTGAGATGTGCATCATCGAGCTTGCAGAGCCTAAGAAATAATTAAACTTTAATCCCGGATGAATCATTTCATCCGGGATTTTTTTATAAATCAAGGGACTGTATCGCTAAGCGACGACCAAAAGAACCAAATATAAAAACGATTGGCTTGTACAGGAACAACTCCTGCACAAGCCAATTTTAATATTGAGTAAATTTTTAAGTTCTATTTTGATGTTTCTTTTAGCCGTTTTTCCGATTCGACGTATATACATACGCCTGTCACCGGAAGAAAACGGCTTCTTCATCTTATTGAGACAGCCCCTTTTTGGCTGCTTAATTTTCGTTTGTCGGCTCAGGTAAAAGATTGAGCAGGTAGGATATTTCATCATAGGGCAGTTCAAAACTTCTTACACCTGCAAAGTCAAGTGCGATGTACCCCTGACGGAAGATGAATCCTATACCGTTATCGGTAAGATAAAAGCCGGTATCAGTATCAATCAGCGATTCGACTTTCGCCTGGTCTGTATCGGGGATAAGATAACCGGAAGATATATCAGCGTTGCGGTTTGCAAGAATTACTTTTGTCAGATGCTCGGCACATCTGGGGATAACATAGTCGCTCTTATTATAAGAAAAATCACTGAGCGTTAACTGTTCGCCTGTTTTTACATTAAAAACGCAGCATTTGACATCAAAAACCTCGTCCTCAGGCTCAGCAGCCCATACCATTTTTGATTGCAGCTTTACGCTGATATACTCTGCGGAAAGGTAAGTGGTTTCATAGGAAATCTCGGTTGTAAGAAGATTGTCAGGACCGCAGAGATTGTTAATGAGCATTGTTGTAATGTTGGATTCTGTTGTAAGCTTGAATTCACCGCAGAAGTTGTTGAAGCTTTCAAGCTGAGGAAAAGCAGCGGGGTCAACCGAAGGGAGCGTTGAATTAAGCGAAGCACTTACCGCTGAATCGTCGTTTGTGTATTCTTGGGTAAAAACGGTGTCTGTAATCTCAGGGATTGGCTCTTCAGGCTCTTTACTGCAGGATGCAAGAGAAAAAAGCAGCAAAGCCGATAAACATAAAGCGATAATTTTCTTAATCTTCATACTTTTCTCCTTGGTTTGAAATTTTTTGAAGCTTTCTGCCACTTCTGTAACCAACGGTGTAAGAGAAACGGGATTTGCGGTTGGGTGCAGTTCCTTTATCTGCAAAAACAAGCTCATTGATTTTTGTACAGTTTTCGCTTTTAAGGCAGGTGGTGAATTTTTCGGTGATAACGTCAAAACTGTCCTGCTCACAGTCGGCATCACAGGAGTAGGAATAGAGTACCTGTGATGAGTTGCAGGCTTTGAATGCAGTAAAAACAGGAAAGAGTCCGCGCTCAGCAAAGCTTGTAAGATTCTCTTGTGAAAGGGCAGAGGACAGAATTAGACAGGGGCAGGAGGGAAATACGGTTGAGGCGAGCTTTGATTTGAGTTCAAGATTGCTCGAATATGCCGCATCATAGGCTATTGCGGTACCGCTTCCGAAATCCTCGGGCTTATACTCGGTTTTATTCTGCTCGAAAATGCGGCGGATAATTATAATATGTCGCTTGTCTTTTTTTCTTATAACTTTATTGATGGCATGATAGTAGTCACCAAGTGCATCTTCGGTTTCGGCAAGATGTGCATTCTCAAAAAGAGGTGAGCAGTAAAGGTCGTATGCGGCAACTGCGGGCTCGTTTGCGTAATGAGCGGCAACGGTGCTCCAGAGTTTTTTGAGAATCTTTTCGGATTTATCCTTTTTCTTTGATTTTTCATCGAAAGCGGTAACCGAGTGGAGATTGAGTATTACATAAACGCCTGCCTTTTTACAATGCTCAATAATTGAATCAAGTTTTTCAAAATCGGGTGCACCCTTTATTCTACTTGAGTAGAGCATGCAACGGTCAAAAGTAAGCTCAACGCAGTTAAATCCGTCTTTTGCAAGGCGTGAGATATCGGCAATTGAAAAGAAAGAGTCGCCGAAAGCTCTTACAAGCTGTGCCTCACCGTAGGCGCCGAAGCGTTTAAAAAGAGTTTCTCTGGTGCCGTGGTCAGGTATATTGCCGTTGGGTACAATGCAGCGAAGGCAAATCTCTTCGCCTTTTGCATTAACAATTTTTGAAGCCCTGCAGCTTAAAAATGAATCCTCGTTAAAAAGCGAAACATCTTTGGCTTTTGCATATCCAAGAGCAGAAGGAATACAAGCTGCGGCAACACCCGCTGCGCAGCCTATACCGGCAATTTTATTCATGCTTTGACCTCCTTTGAGTTATACGGTAAAAAAGTCTGATTACCATTACAAGAACGGCAACAGTGAGCACCGCACCGGCTGAATCAACAAAAAAATCCTTTATGTCGCAGGCACGCCCTTCAGAGAAAAGCTGATGAATTTCATCCGATGCAGCATATAATGCGGATATTATAATGGTTACAACGGGTCTGAAACGGTTAAAGCTGAAAGCCAGAGCAAAGAAAAGTGAAAAAGTAAATGCACAGTATTCAAGAAAATGAGCGCAGGTGCGCACAATGTGTAAATCAATTTCATAGCCGATAAGTGTACTGAGAAAGTCACGGACTTTTTCGCTAAGCGAAGCCGATTCAGGACCGTTTTGCGCTGAGAGACCGAATATCATAAATGCCAGCAGGGCAGTCAGCGCCCAGAAAAGCACAGAGAGTACAATACGAATTTTTTTGTTTTTTAAAAGCATTTTAAAAATCCTTATCAGTCAAATCTTTTAGCTTCAATAAAGCAGATACTGTCGCCCGAAGCGGAGCAATGAATCTGCTCAACGTCCTCTGCACAAACGAATGCGGAGGGTGAGAGATAGAGCGGATAAAATACGGCATGGTTAAGAAGATGCGATTCTGCCTCAAAGCATGCATTGATAACGTCTGCGGAAGAATTATGGTTCATGGTGCTCTCAACCAGGGAGACGTATTCTTCGTTTTCGTAGTTAAAAACGTTATCCTTTTTGTTTGCTGTAAACGAGTTGAGAAATCCCGACGTGCTTGTGGTCGATGAAGCGACGGGGGCGAGAGCAATCTGATAATCGCCGGATTTGATTCTGCTGAGCAGCTCGTCATCGTTGACTGCTTCAACGGAAATTGCAAGATTTGTTGAAAGAACACGCTGCCATATCTGAAGCTGAGGACGCAGAGCCAAATCGTATTTTTCGCTGCAAAGCAATTTAACGGTAACCTTTTTGGTGCCCAATTCTTCAAGAGCTTTGTTCCAGTAAGCGGTTGCGGCGCTTTCGTTATATGCAATACCTCTTGAGCTGTTTTTTACACGCTCGTTGTAGTTTGCTCCGTCTGCCGTACAGCACGGGGGAACGAGACCTGTGTAAAAATCACCCGTGGGTTGGAGATTAGACAATTCATCACGCTTGATGCTGCTGCAGAAAGCAAGGCGTACCGCTTCGTTGGACATAACGGAATCGTTGCAGTTAAAGCAAAAGCCGTAAACAGTATCGTTTATAAGCTGAACGTTTACGTTTTCAAGTCCGTTTAAATCAGAGCGAGGGAAAACGGATGCTGAATAGGTGCCGAGGCTGAGCTTCTTTGCGATATCCGCAGAGTCGTTATTGAAATAGAAGCTTACCGTGGCGGGCGAAACCTCGCTGTTGCCTGAATAAAGGGCATTTTTACGAACGGTTATGTATTGCTCGGGGTCCCAGAAGGTGATATAAAACGGACCGTTGCACAGCAGATATTCGGCAGAAAGACCGTATCTGCCGCCTGTAAGATTGAAAAACTCCTCATTACAGGGCATGAATACACTCTCACTAAGGCGCTCGAGAAAATCGGAGCAGGGGGAGTTGAGGGTGACGGTCAACGTATATTTACCGTCCGCCTTGACTCCGAGGGTTGAAATGTCAGCGGAGCCGTTATAGATTTGTTCGGCATTTCTTATGGGGAAAAACAATGCTGCATCGGGGCAAAGCATCTGAGGATTGACCGCCCTGCGAAAAGCAAAAACAAAATCGTAGGCGGTGACGCTTGCATCAAAGGTTTCCTCATAATCATCACCGAGGAGTGTGCCGTTTGAGCTTTTTACAACTCGCCAGCTTGTATCCTCACGAAGTTTGAATGTGTAAGTGAGCAAATCGGGGCTGATGCTCCAGCTTTCGGCAACGCCGGGCACAACCTCGCCGTTGCCGTTAACACGGGTAAGACCCTCAAAGCAACTGTTTATAATAATTTTTGTATCTGTGCCCTGCGTAAACTGCGGGTCCAGCGAAGAAGGAGCCGCAGAAACAGGGTAATAAAATGCGCCGCCGCTGCCGTCAGAGCATGAAGCCAGCGACAGCAAAAGAGCAAATATTAAAAATACGGCTGCAATTTTTTTCATGTAAATTAACCTTTCCCTCAGGAGTTTTCCTGCATCCATTTTGCAAGCTGGTCAGCAAGAGGATTGCTTGACGGCTTTGCGTTGGATTGCTTTTGCATATATTTCATTACATCTCGTTTGCCTGCGCCGCTTTCCTGCTTGCGTTTTTCAAAATCGCTCAGGCGCTCACGGAAGCCGCAGACGCAGTAGAAGGTTTTCTTTTCACCCTCGCCTCGCAGCTCAAGCTTTTTGTGGCACTCGGGGCATCGGGCGTTGGTAACAACGCTCAGGCTCTTACGGTAGCCGCACTCTCTGTCCTGGCAGATGAGCATTCGGCCCTTTTTGCCGTTTACCTCAAGCATGAATTTGCCGCATTCGGGGCATTTTTCACGGGTCATATTATCGTGGCGGTAAGCGGAGGAATCCGCTATAACACTTGAAACGAGCGAGCTTGCGTATTTGCGCATTTCGGTTATAAAGCTTCTGTCGTTTGCTTTGCCTGCGGCAATGAGGGAAAGCTGCTGTTCCCATTTTGCAGTAAGCTCGGCTGATTTAAGGTCGGCAGGGACGATATTTATAAGCTGCCTGCCCTTTGAGGTGGGTATTATTTCCTTGCCTTTTCGCTCAATGCAAAAGGAGTCAAAAAGCTTTTCAATTATATCTGCACGTGTGGCGGGGGTACCGAGACCGCCTGCGGATTTAAGGGCATCACGCAGTTTACCGTCATCCACCTGACCTGTGGGATTCTCCATAGCGGTGAGGAGAGTTGCCTCGTTATATCTTGCAGGCGGTTTGGTTTTGCCGTTGATGACCTTGATATCTTTAAGAAAAACTGGTGTGCCCTGAGAAAGAGCAGGTAACTGGTGAGAGTTTTCACCGTCTTCATCATCTTCATCATCAACAAACTGAGAATAGACAGCCTTCCAGCCTGCGTTTCTTACTGTTTTACCTTTTGTGTAGAAATTGTGCTTGCCGAAGCTGATTTTCACCTGCACCTCGTCATACTCAAAGCTTGGGCTGAGCACGGCAAGGAAACGGCGAACAACAAGGTCGTAAATATTGCGTTCATCCCTTGTAAGACGGTTGAGGTCAACATACTGCTCGGTGGGGATTATTGCGTGGTGGTCAGACACCTTGGCATTGTTTACGAGATACTTGGTCTGCAAAGGTCTTGAGCGCAAGAGGGAATTTGCGGTTTCCCTGTACGGACCGATGGCTATTGCCTTAAGCCTTTCGGGCAGAGTGGGCACTACGTCATCGGTGATATAGCGGGAATCTGTTCTGGGGTAGGTGAGCAGTTTATGGGTTTCATAAAGGCTTTGCATTATGGATAAAGTCTGCTTAGCCGAGTAGGAATACTTCTTGTTGGCATCACGCTGCAGCTCGGTAAGATCATAAGCAGCAGGGGGAGCCTGATTTTTATAAACCTTGCGTACCTCGGTGAGCGTGCCTCTTTTTCCCCGAAGCTCGTTTGCTATGGCATTTGCCGCTTCAATATCCGAGAAATGCGCCTGATTGGATGAGTTTTTATAAATTGCGCTGTAGCCGTCAAAATATGCCCTTATGCTGTAATAATCCTTAGGTCTGAATTTGAGAATTTCTTCCTCACGCTTTACTATCATTGCAAGCGTGGGCGTCTGTACTCTGCCTGCCGAAAGCTGCGCATTGTGCTTACAGGTGAGGGCACGGCTGATGTTGAGCCCTACAAGCCAGTCAGCTTCTGCTCTGCACTGTGCGCTTTTATAAAGATTGTCATAGTGAGAGGAGGGTTTGAGGTTGGCAAACCCCTCTTTTATTGCCTTATCCGTCTGCGAAGAAATCCAAAGGCGCTTAACAGGCTTTTTGAAGCGTGCCTTTTGCAAAATCCAGCGGGCAACGAGCTCGCCTTCACGTCCAGCATCGGTTGCTATTACAAGCTCGCTTACTTCGTTGCTCGAAAGCAGGGCGCTTACAGCCTTGAATTGCTTTGAGGTCTGCCCGATTACAACCAGCTTCATGTGCTCAGGCAGCATGGGTAAATCCTCCATGCGCCATGTTTTATATTTATTGTCATAGGTCTCAGGGTCCGCAAGTGTTACAAGGTGACCCAGAGCCCAGGTTACAATGTATTTGTCGCCAACAATACAGCCGTTGCCGTTCTTTTTACAGCCGAGCACACGGGCAATATCTTTTGCCACAGAGGGCTTTTCAGCGAGAACGAGGGTTTTGCTCATAGTGTTCCTCCGAAAAATATGTTATATATAAATTACACAATTTACCACTATATATAATAACAAAATAATGCGGCATTAATATTCTATATTAGAAAAATAAATAATTTAACAGCATGTTAAAAATATTCTGCCAACCTCAGTCAGTTTTTCACAAAGAGGGTGGTCAAAAGTTGAAAGTTTTGGTTGTATAATGTTTTAAAATATGTTATACTTAATTAATATTATAGTGGATTAATAGAATTTTGGAGGAAGAATGGAGATTTATTTATATATTATAATTGCTTTGCTTGCGGTAAATGCGGCTATTTTGTTGGTTTTACTGCTGCGCAAACCTAAAAAAGATACAGAGGTTACGTCCTCGCTTGCCGTTAATTCGGAAAAGCTGACTCAACTCGGTGTCAGCATAAACGATGAATTTGAGCGCAGCAGAAGAGAGCTTCGCACTCAGCAGAGTGATATGCGCTCAGAGAATTTGCAGGCGCTTGAAAAAATGAACGAAAAAATTGCTGCAATCGCAAAGGATAACGCTCAGTATCAGGCAAAGCTTACCGCAGCCCTTAACGATTCGCTCAACGCTATAAGGCTCAATAATATTGAGCAGAATGAAAAGCAGGGCAGGGCGGTTTCCGAAGCGGTTGACAGAATGAGAGAAAGCAACGAGAAAAAGCTTGAGCAGATGCGGCTTACCGTTGATGAAAAGCTTGCTTCAACCCTTACCGAAAGGCTTGACAGTTCCTTCAAAACAGTTTCCGACCAGCTTGAGAACGTTTATAAATCCCTGGGTGAAATGAAGGAGCTTTCGGGCGGTGTTACCGCAAACGTAACGGCATTGAATCGTGTGCTTACCAATGTTAAGGCAAGAGGCACCTGGGCGGAGATTCAGCTCGGTTCGATACTCGACCAGACCATCCCCGGTATGTACGAAACTAACTTTGCCTGCACCAAGGGCTCAGCCGAGAGGGTTGAATTCGCAGTAAGAATCCCTTCGGCTGACGGCAGCATCACTTACCTGCCGGTGGATTCAAAATTCCCCATGGAGGATTACGTGAGAGTCTGCACCGCAGCGGATAATGCTGATGCGGTTGCCCTTGAGGCGGCAAGAAAAGCGCTTGAGGACCGAGTGCTCAGCGAAGCCAAGGCAGTAGCCAAGTACATAAACGTACCCGTAACCACACCTTATGCAATTCTCTACCTTGCAACGGATGCTCTTTTTGCGGAGGTTGTTTCTTCAAAGAGAGGTCTGGTGGAAAAAATCCAGAATGAATTAAACGTCATGGTTGCAGGTCCCACCACCGTTACTGCAATGCTCAATTCTCTTTCCATGGGCTTCAGGGCTGTTGCAATTAACGAGAAAGCCAACGAAGTAAGGCTGCTT
>JAZSIQ010000028.1:0-16329 GCA_045533875.1 Acutalibacteraceae bacterium
ATAACACTTGAGGGGGGATTGCGTGATAATTATTGACAAACGCAGCAGAGTTCCCGTTTATGAGCAAATCAAAAACGAGTTGATGACGCTTATCAGGCTTGGGACTCTTAGTCCGCACGAAAAGCTGCCGTCAATCAGAGCGATTGCAAGTGAAACGGGAATCAACGTCAATACTGTCAAAAAAGCATTTTCCGAGCTCGAAGCGGCGGGGGTTATTTATTCCGTTTCGGGTACAGGATGCTTCGTAAACGATAATGCGCTCGCTAATGACGGGCTCAGGCAGGTCGTTTACAGGGATATAACGGATGCTGTAAAATCCGCTATATCGAGAGGAATAGGGAAAGAAGAAATAATCGAACTTGTAAATCAACTGTATAAGGGGGAATCAGGTAATGATTGAGTTGAAATCCGTAACTAAAAAATTCGGTAATTTTACAGCTGTTGAAAATCTTTCGCTCAAGGTTGATAAGGCATCGGTTTACGGCCTTGTCGGTTACAACGGCGCAGGTAAAACAACTGTTTTGAAAACTGTTGCAGGCGTTTACAGACCTGACGGCGGCGAAGTGCTTATTGACGGCGAAAATGTGTTTGACAGCGCAAAGCAAAAATCAAAAATTTTCTATGTGCCTGATGACCTGTATTTTGAACCTTATGCATCGCTTTACGATATGGCTAAGTTCTATTCGGGATATTACAAGGATTTTTCATTTGAAACCTTTGATAAGCTTATAAATGTTTTCGGACTTGATAAAAAAGCAAGAATCAACAGCTTTTCCAAGGGAATGCAGAGGCAGGGTGAGCTTGTGCTCGGTATGAGCACAAATCCGAAAATTCTTCTGCTTGATGAAAGCTTTGACGGTCTTGATCCTTCAAAGCGTAATCTTATGAATAATATGGTTATGGAATATATGGCAGAGCGTGAGTGCAGTGTTATTGTGTCCTCTCATAACCTTCATGAGCTTGCAGGTATTTGTGACCGCATTGCTCTTATCGGCGGCAAAAAGCTTATCATGGACTGCAACGTTGATGAAATAAGCGCAAGCCGAGCAAAGTTCCGTGTGGTGTTTGAAGATGAAAAAACTCAGGCGGATTTTGCTAAGATTAATCATAAGAATTTCAAGAAAGACGGGAGAATTATTACTTTTATTGTAGAGGGTAATTTTGATGAAGCCGAGCACAGAATCAACGCAATGAAGCCTTTGCTCGTTGAAAAATATCCGCTCTCGCTTGAAGAAATATTCCTTGCAGAAATGGAGGGTTCAGACTATGACTTCAAAGAAATCTTCGGCTAATCCTTTTCTTTACACTTTCAAAAGCTCACTGAAAAAGTGCTTTTTTGTTCCTTTGATTTATACGGTTGTTGTATCCTTATATTTTTCACTCAAAGGATTTTATGAGGTTTATCTGCATTACATTAATGAAAAGGATCCTAATAATATTTATTCATCGGTTGCAGGGGCTGAAAGTTATTTAAAGAACTTTAAGTATGTTATTGGAAGGGGTGCCCTGAGCGACGGCTTGTATTTTGCATATTTAAGTCTTATGCTCATTGCTACGCTGCTTGCAGTAATGATTTTCAAGTTTGTGTGTTCAAAAAAATCTGTAAATGTATATTACAGTCTCCCTATCAGCAGAAGTTCGCTGTTTTCTGCAAAATATATTGCGGGCGCTGTAATGATAATGTCAGCTTCATTCATACCTTACCTCGTTGCTTTTGCTGGCAATATATGGCTTTTCGGCTTTACCGAGGAACTTCTTCTGGCGATTATTTACCGTTCATTATCATCGTTTGTAAGCGCAATGCTTATTTTTACTCTTACTGCTTTTATACTTAATTTTGTAGGTTCTGTAGTGGAAGGCGTGGTATATACAGTATCTGTAGCTGCAATAATTAACGCATTTTCAAAGTTTGTTGAAACTCTTTTCAATAACTTTGTTTACGGTTCGCCCTATCTGTTTACTTATTGGATTACCGGTGATGACAGCGGCTATCACAGGGCAGCGGCATTCAATAATTTCCCGTTCGGTAATCCTTTTACTTTCAGCATAAACGGTAAGAGCTACCTTATGCACCTTTCATCGGAAGAGTGGGTTGCTCCCGATTTTCTTCCCGTTATCTTTTGGGCTGTAATATGTGCAGTGCTTTATGCAGCGGCAGTTGTTGCTTTCAGGAGAAGAAAGGCTGAGAAAGCAGGCTTCCTCGGAACATGCCTGCCGCTTACACAGGTGGCGGTTGTTTCAATGTCGCTTGTTATTTATACTCTCGTGTTTGAAATACTCGGTTATGAAGGGTTTACAAACCACGAAAAAAGCATAATTGTCCTTTTCAGTGTGCTGTTGCTCGTTGTGGTATGGGTGGTAATTCATTTATGTGTTCTGCGTTCGGTGAAAAAGACTGCAAAAAAGAGCTGGATGCTCGGAATTGAAGCTGCTGCTCTGGCGGCTGTGTGCATTGTGTTTGCAAGTCCTCTTTCGGCTGGCTTTACTTCAGTTCCGGATGCCGATGATATTGAAAGCGTTGCGGTAACTACCGGCGTCGGTGATGTTTATGCGGCACCGTTCACAACCAGCGTGCGTGATTCTTTTTACTATGAAAGAAGTGAAATGACTGCTGAGGCATATTTTACTGACCTTATGTTCTTTGACGGAAGTAATTCTGTTATAGCCGGCTTTGACAGTAAGGAAGATATAGAGCTCGTAAGGCAGGTTAATAAGGAAATTAATGAAATCGGCGGTTATACGGAGCCTGAGGGTGTAACCGATATCAACGAAAAATGCTATGATTCCAATATTGTAATTGAGTATACTCTCAAGAATAAAAGCAGGGTTGTAAGATGCTACAATGCTGTAAAATATTCAACCGCATCAAAGCTTGTTAAGCTTACTCAGAGCGAAAATTATAAAGATGCAGTTATTGAGAAGCTTGACCCTGCAAACAACGGCGAAATCTATACGTCAGGCTATGCCGTTGCTCTTGTATCGCCCAAGCTTGACAGAATGAGCGTTTTAAGCAAAATTGATTTATATGAATTGATGAACGAGGTTGTTACCGATATCAAGGCGGACCGTATGCCGATATACAGGAATACAACCGAAGCTCCTGTCGGCTTTATAATGTTTGCGTTAACTGACAGAGAGTATGCTTATTCGGAGGTTTCTGAGGACTACGGTTTGGAAAATGTAACGGTAACTGTTGAGGCGGTGAGTTCTCTGGTGTTCGAAGACAGGGGATCTGCACTCTGGCTTCACGATTACTGGGTGATGAGTATTCCTATTTATCCTTCCATGAGCAGTACCGTTGCTTATATTGAAAATGAAGGACTTTCGGAATACTTCAAGTCCGAAAAACAGATTGTAAAGGCAGAGCTTTTCTCCGATAAGATTGAAGACACACTGTTTTACGGTTCAAAGAGTTCACTTGAATTTTCCGGATGCCATTTCGGCGTTAATGTTGAAAGGGATGTTCCCAAACTTATCGCTGACATTGTTATCAGCGATTCCGAAACAGTAAAACTGATAAGCGACAAAACTCTGCTTACAGGTGTTCGCACTGAAAACGGTTACTTTGTAAGATTGACTTTTGACGACGGTTCCTGTACAATGGGGTATATACCTGAAAGCTTGCTTGAGGGTGTAAATATTAAATGATAAGGTAAGGCAGACCGTGCTGTTGTGCGGTCTGCTTCGGAAGAAAAAATGGGTAAGATTGTTTGTGTTGGCGGAGGATGCTATTCTGACGGTGAGGTTTATCCTATTGCTCAGCGAATTGTTGAACTGAGCGGAAAGAAAAATCCTAAGGTTCTGTTTTTGCCTACTGCGGGATTTGACGATATAAACGGGGACGAAGCGATTGAAGAAATGTTCAGGCATTTTGGCTGTGAATATTCAATTCTGCTTCTTACAGATAAAACTCTTACCGAGGAAGAAATAGCTTCTCAGATTCTCTCGGCGGATATTGTTTATGCAGGCGGCGGAAACCTCAGGTTCCTTATGGATGTATGGACTCAGACAAAGGCTGATAAGTATCTTAAGGAAGCTTACAAAAACGGTACGGTTCTTTCGGGATACAGCAGCGGTTCAATGTGTTGGTTTGACAGAGGATATGATGACTGCGCAGAGGATCATTCTTTTATGTTCGTTGATTGTCTCGGTTTATTGCCGTTTTGCAATTCTCCTCATTATGAGAGTGAGTATTGGCAGGTTTTCAATGAAGCGGTAAAAACGCAGTCTCTCTCGGGTGTTGCCTGTGATAACGGGGCGGCGCTTATATGGAACGAGGATCACTTTGAAACCGTAAACGGCAATGACGGCGGAGACGTTTATTATTTCAACAGTAAGGATGGTTATAAAAGAAGCTGCATCACAGACAATCCTGATTCATTAAAAAGTGATATCAATTTTGTGTTATAATAACAAATTTTAAGCGGCAGGGGACTCCTGCCGCTTTTTTATATACCGTAGCTGCCCGTTAACGGGTCTTTAAAAATTCCGAGATCAGGTGTGCTGAAAGTAAAAATGAAATATGCTGAGCATATCAGTAAAAGTAAGGCAATGCTTATCACTTGTATCCATGAGCTGTTCAGAGCAGCTTCATCGGATATAATTTTATAAGATATATAATATGCAACAATAACACCCGAAATAAAAATAAGAATGTTTACTATTGCAAAATTTGTGCCGAGGATTCCGCTGTATGTATAAAAAAACGAGGCGACCGTAAACATGCCCGCAAGGACCCCGATAAGCTTTGCGGCAAAAAAGTTTTTTGCATTTTTACCGTATGCGAAGTATTCGATAACGGCAAACAGAATAAAGGGGAAAAATATAAGCTTGTTGTGTTCCCATGTGCTTTCATTAACGGCTGAAAATAGAGCAACTGTTGATGAATTGCCGGAGAGTTCATAAGTGAAATGAAGAAGTGTTCCCAAAAGAGCAGTAAAGATTATTCCCCAGATGCTGTATAATTGGGCTTTTGCATTTCTCATAAAGTCCCTCCACGGCTTAATTTATTATATTTTATTGCTTTTTAAGTTAGGTTATTACTGTTGCCATATTTAAAATATTGTGCTATTATTTATTGGGGTGATATTTTGAAGATTGGATTGTTTGCCGATTCTCATGTCTGCACCTTTGACTTGTCTGACGGTCGTCTTCCTACTCTTTCGCTTTATAAAATGAGAGAAATGCTTGAGGATTTCAAGGCTGACGGAGTTCAACTCATAATCTGTCTCGGCGATTTGATGCATTACGAGGAGAATTCGGAGCAAAATGAAATTAATATGAGTGAAGTGGCGGCTCTTTTTGCTGAATATGGAATTCGCCGTATTCTTATCAGAGGAAACCATGATTGCGAAATATTTACTAGGGAAGTTTATGAGGAAAAATCGGGTTTTGAGCTGTCGCCTTTATGTATAGATGTCGGCGAGAATACTCGGTTTATTTTGCTTGATGCAAGCTATAGTGATGACGGGGCCGAATATCGGCCTCCCTTTAACGATTGGCAGAATTCCTATATACCGCCGAATCAGCTTGAGTGGTTTAAGGAGCAGCTTTCCGATAAATCAAAGCAATGTGTTGTTTTTGTTCATCAGTGCCTTGATTATTCGGTTGAGCATCATCATCTCATAAGAAATGCCGTTGCTGTTAACAGTATTATTGCCGACAGCGGTAATGTAACCCATGTGTATATGGGGCATTACCATGAGGGTGCTGAAAGCACGGTAAACGGTGTTGCTTATTCAACGCTCAAGGCTTTATCGCTCGGCAGAGAAAACAGCTATATGATTATTGATATTTAATAATGAGGTGTAGATTATGTTTGATGTTATAATTATCGGAGCGGGTCCTGCGGGTCTCAGCGCAGCTATTTATGCGGCCCGTGCGGGGCTTAATTGCATGATTCTTGAATCAACCATGTACGGCGGTCAGATGACTACCACACCTGAGGTTGAGAACTATCCCTGCATCAAAAAAATATCAGGCTGGGAGCTTTCTCAGAATATGTATGAGCAGGCAACGGATTTGGGCGCTGCGCTGACTTTTGAGATTGTTGAAAGAGTTGAAAATAACGGTGAATTCAAGACTGTTGTAACCTCAGAAAACACCTATCAGACCAAGACGGTTATTATTGCCAACGGAGCAAAACGCCGTAAGATTGGGTGTGACGGAGAAGAAAGACTTTCGGGAGCGGGAGTTTCTTACTGCGCTTTTTGTGACGGCTCATTCTTTAAAGACAAAACTGCCGTTGTTGTAGGTGGCGGCAATACCGCTCTTGAAGATGCTCTCTATCTTTCAAATATCTGCACAAAGGTTTACCTTGTGCACAGACGTGATGAATTCAGAGCTGAAAAGCATCTTGTAAATTCTGTTGATTCAAGGGAAAATATAATCAAGCTTATGTCATATACTCCTGTAAAAATTAACGGCGAAAACAAGGTTGAAAGTATCGTCCTTAAAAATCTTGCCGCAGATGCCCAAGAAATATTTGAAACCGACTGTGTTTTTGTTGCAATCGGTCTTTCTCCCGATAACGGTATTTTTGACGGAATTATAGACCTTGACGAACACGGATATATAATAGCCGGTGAGGACTGCAGAACAAGTGTTGACGGTGTGTTTGCTGCCGGCGATACAAGAACTAAAACTATCAGGCAGATTGTAACTGCTGCGGCGGACGGTGCTGTTGCTGCTTCGGGATGCTCGGCCTATATAAATAGCCTTTAAAATCAATTATCAAAACGCTTCAAGGCTTTACGGCTTCGGAGCGTTTTGAGGTTTACTTGTTGCAAAAGGATTATTATAAGAACATAAGATTTTACAATCACGGGAATTCAAATCTTCATTTAAAATGATTTGGAAATTTACGCATCTGCGTTTGTATTTATTAAAATTTTACTAATATTTTGTTAAGAGTGGCTTGAACTTGACTATTACTGAAAAAATATGTTATAATACATTGAATTTTATTTTAAAAACAGGAGTGAACAAAAATGAATTTTTCACATTTAGGAGTACTTTTAGGTGATGTTTCCCTTAAGGAAATTAACTACTTCACAAAAAATCCCATGAAGGCTCAGAACAGCACTCTTAAAAAGATTATAAAGAGAAACAAAAATTGTGAGCTTGGCAAAAAATTTAATTTTAAGGATATTCACTCAATCGAGGATTTTCAGAACAAGGTTCCCATTACCACTTATGCAGATTATGAGCCTTATGTTGACAGAATGCTTCAGAAAAAAGAGAAGAACCTTATGTTTACGGGCCCCAACATCCGTTACTGTTCTTCATCAGGCAGCGTAGGTAAGCCTAAGATTCTTCCTAAGAGTATTAAGGATTTGTGGAATATGCAGTGCATCGGTTTCTCCTGTTCTGTAGCAACCGCTTATCATTGGCTGAAGGAACATAAGGGCATAAAGATGCCTCCTCAGATGGGTCCGCTTGTGCTTGTCCTTTCGGGTCATAAGCTTGAGGACGGCAAAATGTGCAACGGTGCAGGTCAGATTCCTCTCAGATATCTCAAGCCCATCACACCTTTCTTCTGCACTTCTCCCAACTCTCTTCTTTACCCCGAGCATGAAGAGCTTCTTGATACCTCATATCTTCAGCTGCGTTTTGCTCTTGAAAACAGAAATGTAAGCTATCTCGGTTCAATTGTTGTAACCCTTCTTACTACCATGTTTGATTATCTTGTTGAGAATTGGGAGCTTCTGTGTGACGATATCGAAAAAGGTATTATCGGTCCCAATGTTAAGATTACTCCCGAGCTTCGCAAGGCTTATTCCAAGAAATTCAAGCCCAATCCCTCCAGAGCTGCAGAGCTCAGAGCTGAGTTTGAAAAGGGCTTTGATACTCCTATCGCTCCCAGAATCTGGCCCAAGCTTTGCTGGGGTTACGGAATGATGAGCGCAAACCTTCTTGTTTACATTGAAAAGCTTCGTAAATATGTAGGCGATCTTCCTCTTCATAACATGGGCTATGCGGCAGCAGAAGGCTTCTTCTCAATGCCCACAGAGCTTGATGTTGATGACGGCGTGCTCCTTCCCCATTGCATTTTCTTTGAGTTCCTTCCTGTTGAGGACGGTGCAGAGGATGCTGAAGACAATGCAAAGCCCTTGCTTATCTCTGACCTTGAGGTTGGCAAGAATTATGAAATGATAGTTTCAAACTTCTCCGGTCTTTACAGATACAGAATTGAAGATGTTGTTACCGTAACGGGTATGCACAATAACACTCCCAAAATTCAGCTTCGCTACAGACGCAATCTCAGCATGAACATCGCCAACGAAAAAACTACTACTCAGATGGTTGACTTTGCTGCTACTGAAACAGCGAAGGAGGTAGGAACCGAATTCAAGGGCTTTAGTTTTTACGGCGATTATTCAACCAATCCTCCCAGATATTGCATGCTTGCTGAGGCAGACAGAGCCTTTACCGAAGAGGAAAGACAGGCTTGCATTGATGTTCTTGATGAAAAGCTTAAGGGAGTAAACGAAAAGTATTATAAATACAGACGCTGGGGCATGCTCAACAGACCTGAGGTTCTTTTCTTGAAGGAAAAGACTTATTGGGATTACAGGGAAATGCTTCGCAACAAGGGTATTGTTCTCAATCAGATTAAGCCTGTAACCGTAATCAACACCAAGGAAAGAGAGCAGTTCTTCTTCTCTCATGTTATTACTGAAACCGAGCTTCCTGTTGAATTATAATATCCTTGGAGAAAATATAATATAATACTTGCTTTTGTTATATATCAAACAGATAAAAACACTGAATCAGTAACATAAAAACTCAGGGTCTGCTCACAAACAGTAAGCAGACCCTTAATTTTTTTGTTAGCTGAAATTAAAGAAGATAAACTCCGGATTTAAGCAATACATATTCATCCTCGCCGGAACGGAAAAAGGATTTAACTTCCTCGGTGAAAGTGCGGTAATCTTCAACAGTATAACTGTCAAGTTTAATGCAACGGATTTTATAAGAGTATTCATTACAAATATAAAGCTTATTACCGTAAATTTTCAGATCAATCGGGTGGCAAAAAGCCTTGGTAGCCGGACCGCCGATTCTCAAATCAACCCTGCCGTGTTCGATTGAGTAATTAATAACGGCATTTACATCAGGCACGGCAAACCAGGCATCTCTGCCAATAACAGCAGGGGAGCATGCGGGTGCAGAGAGGTAAATAAGTTCATCAACATCGGTGAGTTTGCCATTCCTTACGATTTTGTAGCTTCCGTCCGGATAAACTGCTAAGGTTGCGCCATCATGTAAAGTGGCAGTTTTGCAGGTTATAAAATCAACAAGCTCCTTGGCGATAATCTGACCGTTGGGACCGAATTTGACTTCTATGTAATCGGTGATGGTTGCCTGTGAAAGCCTGTCATCACTGCGGTTATATTTGTGAATAACGCCGGCAACATTGCCGCCGGTAAGAGTTTCTCTTGAAAGATATATAAATCCTTCCTCACATGGAAGGATGTCGAGAATATCAGCTTCAACAAGCTTGCGCAATTTAATTACCTCCGTGATTTTTCAAAAATAAGCCCCGCCAAGCCGATGCGGTTTGTAGTAACCTGCTCTCTGCAGGTGGGTGCCTCCCAGCGTTTTCACGCTCCCTTCGTCCGCTAAAAAGCGGGAGGTCTGCAATCCGCCGCCGGAGTCCGGCTCCCTTTTATTACGTGTTGGGTTACAATGAAACCGCATTTCTCGCACAAGGCAGGGTGTTGATAGTTACTTATTATTCGTTGTCAAAATCAAACATATCGGAAAGTCTTTCTTCAAAGATTTTTCCTATTTCGTTAAATACTTCATCATCTTCGATAGGCTCAAGATATGTTTCGCCGCTAATTTCCTCAACGCTGAGGATGATAAGCTCGCCGGCTTCTTCAAGCATAGCCTGAGCATCGTCATATAAAGGAAGAAGAGCAACAAATTTGCCGTTGTCGGTTTCTATTCTGTCAAGCTCTTCAAAAACGTGTTCTTTACCGTCTTCGTCAACAATACTTACTATGTCAGGAGTGTATTCTTCGCTCATTTTAATTATATTCCTTTCGGTCATTTTTATTACCTTTTTATTTTAACCCTAAAATCCTTTTTAGTCAATAGCAAATAAATATAAGTGAAAAAATACATAAATTTATAAAATTGTTGAAAAAAACTATTGACAATTGCTAAAATGTATGTTATTGTATAGACACAGACAGGGAACGGAAATAAAAACTCCTGAATCCAACCTTAGAAAATATAATAAAGGAAAATAAAAATCATAAACTGAAACTTCCAAGGATAAAGAAGAAGAAAAATCAAAAAGTTTTTCAACTCATTAAAAATAGTTTACAGATGATTTTTGAGGTTATTCAGTGAGGTTCCGAAACTTTGTCTAAAAAATAAATATTTGAAATTTAAGGAGGCGGTACCGATGTACTCAGCAGTTCTCGGGCTCGCAGCCGTAAAAGTAAACCGTAACTGATAAGTCGGGCAAAAGATGATTTTCAATCGGAAATAACCGATATATAATTGAATTCAACGCCCGAAGTCAAGAACAGATATTGTTTTAAAACGGTTTAACGGCTGCGGGCTGAAAATTTGAAAATTGAATTATGTATATTACAGGCTGCAAATATTGCAGCCTGTTTTGTTGCTTTTTTCAAAAATGAATAAATTTATGTTGCAGATTTTTTTGTGTGAGTTATAATGAAATTATAAAAACTGGGGGTGCTGTATGAACAGGTTTACTATTTTTAATTTACTGTGGAAGAATACGGAAAAAGGCGATAATAAACGCCTTGCAAAACAGAAGTTTCCCGATGATTTAATTGAAGATTGCAACATCCCTTATATTGATGACGGTGACCGTTATCATCTTCTTGATGTGTATTATCCTGAGGTATCCGATAAGGCTTTTTTGCCTGTTGTTATTAATATACACGGCGGCGGTTGGATGTACGGCGATAAAGATCTTAACAAAAATTATAATCTGCACATTGCACAAAGAGGTTATGTGGTATTTTCTATAAGTTACCGCCTTGTGCCGCAGGTCAATGTTGCACAGCAGATTCAGGATGTTTTTGCGGCGCTTAAAAAGATTGATTCATTAATGAACAGTTATCCCTGTGACCGTTCAAGGGTTATGCTTACGGGTGATTCAGCCGGTGGTCAACTTGCGGGATTTGCTTCGGTTATTAATGAATCTCAGGAGCTTCAGCGTGTTTTCTCGGTTGAATCCAACTGCATTCATTTTGATTGCATCGGTCTTGTTTCGCCCGTTGCTTACATGGATGTGCCGTTTCCCATTGGTGTTTATACCCGTTCATGCCTTGGTAAGGATTATAAATCACAGCCTTGGGGCAGTTATATGAATTTTGGTGATTTACTAAAATATGCACAGTTGCCTCCGTATTTTCTTGTAACAAGCTCGGGTGATTTTCTTGCAAAAACGCAGACACGCAGAGCGTATGAGGATTTGAAAAAGACCGGTGCTGATGTGAAATATATGTATTGGGATAAAACGGACGGTAAGCATCTTGAGCATGTTTTCAGCGTTCTTTATCCTGACAGTGAGCCTGCACGGCAGACAATTGATGCAATGCTTGATTTCTTCAATAATAAATGTGAAAAGAAAGGTGCTGCCAATGTGTGAAAAATACAGCCTTGAAGCTTTGCTCGAAAGAGATGAATACAAATGCGCCTGCGGAAAGATGCATAAAAACACCTTAAAAGCGGCAGTTATTGAGAAGAACGCTTTGCAGAAGATTTGCGGATTTGTCAGGGATTTCAAAGCTTCCTGTGCCTATGTAGTATCTGATTCAAATACGGAGTCAGCGGCAGGGGAGTCGGTTAAAAAACTGCTCAACGAAGACGGAATACGTTACCTTGATTATGTCTATCCGCATAATCATTTTGAACCTGACGAGAGAGCAGTCGGCGCTGCATTTATGCATTATTCTGCTGAATGTGATATTATTATCGGTGTTGGCTCAGGTGTTATAAATGATATCTGTAAACTTCTTGCCGCAATGACTGATAAGCCTTATATTATTGCAGCAACTGCTCCGTCCATGGACGGATACGCTTCAGCTACTTCTTCAATGATTCGTGACGGTTTGAAAATATCGCTTGACAGTAAGTGCCCGGAAGTGATAATCGGCGATATTGATATACTTTGCAATGCACCTGTAAAAATGATTTGTTCAGGCTTCGGTGATATGCTGGCGAAGTATATAAGTATATGTGAATGGCGTATAGGTAACCTTGTTACGGGTGAGTATTACTGTGAGGAGGTTGCCTCGATTGTGCGCTATGCACTTAAAAAATGCGTTGAAAGTGCAAAACAAATAAAAGACCGCGATGAGGAAACTGTACGCAATATTATGGAAGGTATGATAATTTCAGGGATTGCCATGAATTATGCGGGTATCAGCCGACCTGCCTCCGGTGTGGAGCACTATTTTTCACACATCTGGGATATGCGGGCTCTCGAGTTTTCAACACCTATGGATTTTCACGGGATTCAGTGTGCTGTAGGTACAGTGCTTGCGTTAAAAATTTACGATAAAGTTAAGATGATGAAACCTGACCGCAAACAGGCTGTGAAACATATTGAAGCTTTTTGTCCTGAAAGTCATTTTGAAGCACTCAGAAGTTTCCTTGGCAGAGGCGCACAGGCTATGATTGATTCTCAGACTAAAGAGGACAGATACAACCGCCGGAAACACCTCGAACGTTTTGAAAAAATTGAGAAAAACTGGGATAAAATCATCGGCATAATTAATGAGGAACTTCCTGACACAGATTTTGTGGTTGATATGCTTAAAGAAACAGGCGCACCGGTTTCGGTGCAGCAGATAGGTTTGCCTGAAAGTGAAATAGCCGCCACCTTTTTATTTACCAGAGATATCAGGGATAAATATATACTTTCTTCACTTCTGTTTGACATGGGTAGTGCACAGGAGATATCAGAAGAAGTTTTAGGATAAAAATAGCCCCGACTTATGCAGGTGTTGCCGTATAAGTCGGGGTTGTCTGATTTAAAATCCTCCGGTAAAGAAAGCACCCATTGGTTTGAATGCTTTAATAAAATCGTTGCAGTTTCCTTTAAACTCGGCGCCTTCTACAAATGAAAGCATGTCACTTTTGCCGTCAAATCCCGTAAGCAGGATTTTTGAAGCGCTGGGTGGGTCAAGAATAACGTCGGGAGATTTATCAGTAGTTGTTACAGAGCAATTACCGTTCTGATACTCAACCTCAAAGGTTTTATTATTCCTTGCAATCGTATCATTGCATCTGAGTATAAATGAGCCGTGTTCATCAGGCCAGAGCTTTGATTTGAGTACATTTTCAACATTTATTACTCGTACTGCGCCCATATTGTAGCAGGTCATGCTGACTCTGCAAATGTTGCCGAAAACGTTGATTAACGGGCTGTCAATCGGAAGATTTGTGAAAGAGATTGATTTGTGATTACCGTCATAGCATCTTAAGAATCCGAGTATGCCGAGCATTGATTCTCTGTCTGTAAATCCTATTTCATTAACGATAACACAACTTTTTTCTCTGTCCACGAAGTATGTTGCAAAGGATTTATATTCGCCGTCAGAGTCTTTCCACATATAAGTGTAATTGGTTGTTTCATACGGCTTATCAGAAAAATACCTGCTGTCCGTGCGAATAAAAGAGAGGTTGTAATCTTTGAAGGTTTTGTTATAAAGTTTAAGTAACTCATCAATCTGAGAACCGTCAAAAAGCTCTACATTGAAGCTTCTTTCTATATGTGAAAGCTCGGTGAAATCCGTAAAAGCTCTTAACCCGAGGCTTGCTGTTTCATAGCCGAATTTTCTGTAATATGAGGATGAAAAAGGGTAAAGGATACTTATGTCCCAATCCTGTTCAAAAACATGGTCAAAAAGCTTTCTGACAGCGCCGGCACGTCTGAATTCGGGTTTTGTTGCAACACCGCCGATGCCTACGCATTTGAGTTGGTTGCCGCAGAATCTTGACTTCATATCATTGATTTCAAGCTGGGCTATAAGGGTTGAATTATCATCGGCAAAGGCGGCGATGAGCGGAGTGGTAGGGAATTCGTTAAGCTCCTCAGGCTTGATTTTGCAAATAAACGCTTGCGACATAACCATGTTGTGCTGTGCCGCATCGGGAGGGGTAATCGGTCTTATTATCATAGGTTGCACCCTTTCTCACTTTGTTTATAAATTATAACACGGAAAACTGCAGATTTCAATAAGTGTTGATATTTGTAACGGAATATGATAAAATTAATTGAAAAGAAAGGGTGTGTTTCATGAAGACAGTAAACCTGAAAGCTTACCGTGCCAAGGAAATAACATTAGTTAATACGGTTGAAAACGGAACAAAGCTTGAAATTGAACATAAATACTCTTACAATGTGAATTATTCACGCACTAACACATGTAAGGGTGAAATTACTCTCTGTGCGGCGGCGAAAGAGCTTTCTGATAAATTCAGAATCAAGGTTGTTATTGAAGGCATTTTTACTTTTGAGGACGGAGTTGCAAAGGAAAAAATTCACCACGAAACATATAAGGAGCTTTTCCCTTATGCACGTGCTCTTATAACAACAGTCACCGCCAATGCGGGTATTCCGCCTATTGTAATGCCTGCAATTGATATTGAAAAGCAGAGCATTTATAGATTTGACGGACCTATTATGCCTCCGAAGAACGATAATGATGAGTAAGTGAGGGTTGATGATGAATATTCTTGATTTGGCATCAAAGTCGGTAACATCCATTGTAAAACGCAGTGCAAATAAGTTTAACTCAAAGCGTTCAGCAGCGCCCGAGATTCCCGATGCGCAATGCATTAAAATGAAAAATCCGGGTTCAGACCGTTTTAACTGCGGTTTTTCCTCTGTTACGGTTATGCCCGAGGATCTTGATAAAAAATCATATTGGCTTGCAGGCTATAATATCGCCAATAAAATCAAGGGCGTGCTTGATCCGCTTACCGTAAGCGCCATGTGGCTTGATTGCTGTGACGGCAACGGCATGCTTCTTGTAAGTGCGGACCTTGTGGGTCTTACGGGCTATGATATCCGTGATATACGTCAGTCGCTTGCAGATTTCTGTGAAAAAAGCGGATGCAAGCATATTACAATAAGCTGCACACACACCCACGCAGGTGTTGATACGGTAGGGTATTGGGGCATGCTTCCGAAATCGGGCAAGGATAAGAATTATATGCTCCTGGTAAAGGGTGCAATAAAATTTGCCTGCATTGATGCTTACAAAAAGCGTAAGTTCGGTAAGCTTTATCACGGCAATATTCATGTGCCTGAAGCAATCAATGATTGGCGGGAGCCTATTTTTGCAAATGATTTATTCACACGCTTCAGATTTGTTCCGGATGACGGAAGTAAGGAGACATGGTATCTTAATTTCTCTGCTCATCCCAACACTCTCGGCGGGAAAAACTCAATGATAAGCGCAGATTATCCCGGCGAATTGAGAAGAGAGATTAACAGAATTAAAGAAACTAATGTTCTTTTCAGCGTAGGTGCAATCGGTGCGGTTGACCTTGGCAATTTTGCTGAGGATAAATATCAAAGAATGGTTGAAGGCGGCAGATTCCTTGCGCATAAGGCGTTTGAGATTGAAAATGACGTTCAGCTTATGCCTGAAATCAAGCTTGTTTGCCAGCCGTTTTATCTGCCGTTAAGTAATACCGTGCTTGCTTTTATGGATGTGCTTCATGTTATTGACAGCCTTAAATATCCGAGTGACAAAGGGCTGGGTCTTGCCTTGCTCAGCGAAATGACATATATGAGTATTGGCGGTGTTGAAATTCTTACACAGCCCGGTGAGATATTCACTGAGCTTGTTTACCCCGGCGGATACAGTACGGAGCAGACCTCTGCAACGGGCATGGGCGAACGCTTTAATCCGAAAACTCTTGCGGAAATCTGTAATAATAACAACCTTATAATTTTTGGCGTAACAAATGATATGACGGGTTATGCTTTGCCTCCCAACGATTTTTTGCTTAATTCGACTCAGCCTTATCTTTCACGCACAGATGACCGTTTCGGAAGAAATCATTACCATGAAACAAATTCTCTCGGACCCGAAACTGCGCATACCATTGCTCAGGCTTTTGAGAGAATAGTAGGTATATTTGGTAAAAGTTGATTCAGTAAAGAATTACGGTTTGTGTTTTAGATAATTTATTTATTTTCTGAATTTGTTTTGAATGATTACTTAAAATAAAGTTTTAAGTCGCTGTGTTTTAATTTTCTATTGACTCGGCGGGTTATTCTTTGTAGAATGATATAAAGTTAAATTGATTGGAGTTTTGTGT
>JAZSIQ010000047.1:0-12575 GCA_045533875.1 Acutalibacteraceae bacterium
CCCTGAGCTTTTCAACGTCCTTTATAAATGCCTTTTCACTCGCACGGCTTGTAAATTCAATCATCACTATGCCGCCGTAATTCTTTTCCCTGTATTTTTTAAGAATTGCATCAAGATAACGCTTATCCTTTTTGCGAAAACGCTGTTCCCTCGTCACCTCAGAATAGGAAACGTGCACGTTTTCCGTAATTGAATAGGTTCTGTCAATCCGGTCCATATCGTATTCAAATCTGAAATATCTTGACTGGAAGTAGGTTTTGAAATTTTCCGCTGAGAGCTCTTTCACAAAAGAAAGAATGGCATCGGTGTTGTTATTAAAAGTGTTATCGTGGCACTCCGCACACACGAGCATGGAATACTTCGCCGCAGTCAGACACATATTCCTTGTATCCTCAAGCAGGGCTTTACGCTGTGCTTCGTCGGTATCCTCGCTGTTCTTTGTGCCGAGCCAGATTCTCACCGACTGCGCTCCCATGGCGGCGGCGATTTTGCATATTTGCTCCCATTTTTCACCGTCACCGCATCCTGCACGGTAATAGCTGCCGTACGAACAGATTTCAATACCTGCTTCGTCGCACAGAGTTTTTGCCTCTTTGGCATCCTCAAGCGAATTTACATGGTAGTTTTCGCCCCATTCTATGTAGTGAACATCCGCTTTTTTTGCAATTTCCACCACTTCGGCAAGAGTTTTTTTCTTGAAGGTGGTGCTTGTAAAGCCTATTCTGAAGCTGTTCATACTGTCACTTCCGTCAACTTAGTTTCATCAATTTTTGCAAGATAGCTTTCAAACGGCGCACTTACCTGAGGCACGGGCGCAGCCTTTATAAAGCTGACTTCACCCGATTGAGTCAGGGTAAGATACTGCCTGTAATTCGTATTTTCGGGCAGAATTTTACCGTCTTTTATGAAAACGCTTCCGCCTCTGCTGCCCGTGAGAGGCATTTCCTGAGTTATGCTTTCAAGCAAAGCCTTTGCGCTTATGAGCATATCAAGGTCATAGAAATATCCGCTCACGCTTTGGTGGCTCAGCGGATAATCAGCAAGAATACCGTTCACTTTGCCAAGCAGCTCAAGGCATTTTTCATTCTCTCTCATAAACGCCGCACACTCACTCATGGCTGATTTAACGAAGGAATAATCAACACTTTTGTCAATGCGTATGCGATTTACGAGCTTGTTCAATTCTTCCTCGGCGGTATTCAGAATTTCACAATCAACTTCGTGCTTTTTCTTATCTGCAATATGCTTTGCGCACAGCAGACCGCCCACCTGAGTATCGTTGAGCGCAGAGCCGCCGGGTCTTGTAAGCCCGAAGGAGCCTGCCGCTTCGCCTATGACATAAAGCCCCTGCACGTCAGTCTGATAATTCTTATCCGTATAAACTCCGCCGTTGTTGTGCTGAGCGCAGACCGCAATTCTCAGCTTATCCCTGCCGAGGTCAATACCCTGCCTTAAGTACACGTCAATGGCCTTTGCGTTGAGAGTTCTGAGTCTTTCAATAGGAGTTGCCTGAGTTGCCCCTGTGCTTTCAAGGTACTGCCTTGCCTCACCGCTGAGTGAATCAAACGAGAAGCCCTCGGGATTGCGGGTGTAGTCAAGATAAACCTGCCTGCCGAGCTTCATCTGCTCATGCACGGCAACGTCAATTCCTGACGATTCCTCCATTCTGTCAAAGCTGAACGGCCATTGATATCCCTTTAGGAAAACATAATTATTCGCTTTTTCCGCATTGCCGAAATAATCCTTTAAGAACTCCGTTTCTTTTCCGTTTTCATCAACGCTTACAAACCTCGGCACAACCTGCATAAAGCTGCCCGAAACGTTCCAGCGGAAGTCAACGGAGGATAAGCCGTACTGCCACTGCGAAAAATTGCAGAGCCTTACCCCCGCATCAATGAGCAATCCCGTCATTCCGTGCTGAGAATGCGGATAAACCGAGCTTTCATAAACGCAGGCAGGCGCACCCGTGGCAACAATAACACTCCTTGCCGCTATCACCTCAACCTTTGCGCTTTCGCTGTTAAACACCGCAACTCCGAGCACACGGCGGTTTTCGGTTATGATTTTTATTACCTGCCTGTTATCAAGCAGAGCAGTTTTGTTTTTATTTATCACGGCATCCTCAAGCCTCTGAGTCATGACTTTTGAGGTAAGAGGTCCTACGGACGTGGCTCTTGTGGTGCTGTCATGGTCGGTCTTATAACCGGGGTAACCGCCGAATTCATCCGACGGAAATCCCACCCCGTATTCGCACAGCCTCAAAAAGCATTTTGCGCTGTTTACCGCCTGTAAATATGCCTTTTCGCCGTCGCATGAGCCGAGCGAGCAGATATCGCAAGCCATTTTATACGGACTGTCCTGCGAAAAGCCGTCCATGGAGATTTTATAATAGGTCTGCTTGTCGCTGCCCGTGTTGCGTGACGTGCCCCACAGCCTGTTTTCGGTTATAACCGCAATATCCGTTATATTTTCTTTGTAAAGCCAGTCAGCGGCGCTGTACCCTGCCGCACCGCTGCCGATGATTACGGCATCATAAATCTTTCTCATAATACTCTCACGTTAAAGCCGCCGTCACAGTCTATGACCGTGCCCGTGCAGAAATCAAAATTCCCCTGCGCTACCGATAAAACACACTTTGCAATATCCTCGGGCTGACCCATTCTTTTAATGGGAGTAATGCCCCCGTCAATCAGCTTTTCATATTTTTCCTTGACCTTTGCGGTCATATCGGTTTCGATAATTCCGGGACGTATTTCAATAACGCTTACCGCATATTCCGCAAGCCTTGCGGCAAAGAGCTTTGTTATCATTGAAATGCCTGCCTTTGAGATGCAGTATTCGCCCCTGTTTACGGATGCGGTGTATGCCGACATGGAGGAGATATTGACAATCCTTGCGCCGCCGTTTGCCCTGAGAAGCGGCACAAACTTCTGCGTTACAAAAAACGTGCCCTTAAGGTTGATATCGGTAACGAAATCGAAATCCTCGCCCGTGATTTCAAGTATGTCCTTGCGCTCACGGGGTGCAACGCCTGCATTGTTTACAAGCAGGTCAATTTTTCCGTATTTTTCCGTTACGAATCGGACTGCGTTTTCAATATCCTGCATGCATGAAATATCCGTTTTGATAAAGTGAATCTTATCGGGATATTTCTGCGAGAGTGCCTTTAACTGCTCGCTCTCCTGCCTTGCACAAGCCACAATATCAAAGCCGTTTTCTGCGAGCAAGGCGGCAACACCTGCGCCTATGCCTCTGCTGCCTCCCGTAATAACTGCAACCATAGTTTTCTCCTTTATTTCTTTAAAACATATCTTCGGTAATAGGGCATGTAAACCTCGCTGTCCCTCACGGGGCAGCCTGCAACGCTCGCACTGCGCATAAGCTCAGAGCATTTGCTGCACTTAAGGCACACCTTTGATTTATCAAGTGCGCCGTTTTCAAGATAATCCCTGTAAAAATCGGGATAAGCAAAGGTCATTCTGCCGAAGCCTGCAAAATCCGCCACTCCCTCATTGAGGATTTTTTCAGCATAATCCACGGCGTTTTCACCCTCAAAGCTGAGCCCCGATGCAACAAATTTAATATCGGGGAAAGAGTCTTTAAGCTCCTTTGTAACTTCATAAATACGCTTCATGCCGATTTTTCCGTCCTCGGGCGAATTGATGCAGGGACGGTTGATATGCGGAATAAGATACGGGTTGCCGAGGGTGAGATTTATAAGCTTTATTCCCTTTTCAACGAGTGCGAATATCACCGCCTTTGTTTCGGTAAGGTCAATTTCGTTTTTCTCATTGACACCGTAGCCGAAGGGATAGGGGAAACAGTCGCACGCATTAAGTCTGGTTGTTACGAAAACCTTTTCACTCACCGCCGCCCTGACAGCGTCAATGCATTCAAAATAAAGCCTTGTTCTGTTTTCAAGCTTTCCGCCGTAGATGCCCTCACGCTCTGTGGCGCTTAAGAATTCGTTAAAAAGATAACCGTGGCAGCATTTAACGTCAATCCCGTCAAAGCCGACCTCTTGCGCAAGCCTTGCCGCTTCGGCATAGTAAACGGGAATCTTCTTGCAGTATTCATCGCTTGCAATAACGTAGGGCTGATTTTCTTTACCCTTTTCCCACTCGCTGTTGCGGTAGGCAACAATCGGCGCAGGAGTGCCCTCAGGCTTGCTGAATCTTCCGCTGTGAGTAAGCTGAACGATTATGACGGGCGAAAATCCGCATTCTTCCTTTGCGGTGCGGCGGATTTCCTCAAGGAGTAATTTGAAGCTTTCCTTTGTTTTTTCGTTGAGATAAAGCTGGCGGGGATTTGCCCTGCCCTCTGCGCATACTGCGGTTGCCTCAAACCATATACAGCCCGCTCCCGACTTTGCAAAGCGCAGATATCTGCGGCGGGTAAGCTCATCTACCGCTCCGTCAGCTGTGCCGTCGCAGCCCTCCATAGGGTGAAAAAGAATTCTGTTTTCAAAGCTTCTGCCGTATACCTCAACGTGTTAATTAAGAATATTTTCCAAAGCAACCAACCCTTTAAAATATTTATATTTTTATATTATCACATTAAAATTAACAGGTCAACAAAAAGAAAACTCCGCCTGCAACAGACGGAGTAACATTTTCAGTTATCTTTGATTTTCATAAGTTGATTTTTGAAAAACTCTTTGTAGGTGTCAAATCTTTCAATTTTCTCCTCGCCCCTCATCGCTTCAATGAGTGCAAGGGCTCTTTGCGTCTGCTCCCTTGCTTCGGCGGTTTTGCCCTCATCAATATAACATTCGGCAATTTTCCACATCATCTGCAAAAGAGTTTCAAAGGATATCCATTTCTGCTTTTCCGCCGCAAGATACTTTGCCTCGCCCTCAAGGATAAACGCCATCTCCGAAAGCTTTGTAAAATAAATCTCGGGTATCTGCTCAAGCGCCGCCACGGCACTCTCCTTATCTCCCTTTGCGTTGTATGCGTAAGCAAGGAAGCGCAGAGCATCAAATTTAACGTCCGCCTCGGTTGTTTTGTCAATCAGCCTTGAAGCAATCTTTATGGTTTCGTCAGGGTTTTTGCTGTAATTGAGCGTGTAGAGCAGATTGTTGAGCAGTATATCGTTTTCGGGGTATTTCTCCAGCCCTTTTTCAAGGATTTCACGGGCTTTTGCAGGGTCATCCTCACGGTATTTATAGGATTCCCATGCAATTGATTTTATTTCCTCCTGAATTTCAGCCTTGTTGAAGCTGAAAAGCTCATCCGTTGAAACGGAGAAAATCCTTGCAAGCACGGGCACAAGAGTTATATCCGGCAGGGCAAGATTATTCTCCCACTTGCTCACCGCCTGGAAAGATATGCCCACCATATCCGCCAGCTGCTCCTGAGTCATTCTGCGTGCCTTGCGCAATTCTTTTATTCTTTCGCCTATCTGCATTTGCATAAAATCACCTGCCGTATTTATTAAGAGCTCTTTCGGTTATCAGTATAATTCACCGCAAGCATTAATGCAATAACTGCGCAGATGACATTTTTCAACCTCAGGTTGAAGTAAAAAGCACTAACCTCGGAATAAATCCGGTTACGGTTACTCGGTTGTCTTTCCAACGGAATTATGGTATAATATTTTTGTAAGCTTCAATCAACAGGTATCTGTTCTGCGAAGCAATAATGCAAAAAACATCAGAGGTGCAAATAATGAAGAAGTTTGTTGCAATACTGTTAACACTAATCATTTTAATCTTTGCCGCAGCGTGCGGTAAAACCGAAAATGAAACCGAGGCGATTTATATGAATATCAACGCACAACAGGCAAAGGAAATAATGGATACCGAAGCAGGTTATGTAATTCTTGACGTACGCACTCAGGAGGAGTTTGACTCAGGGCACATCCCCGGCGCAATACTCATACCTGATTATGAAATAAAAGAAAAAGCCCCGCAGGTGCTTACCGATAAGAATCAAAAGATTCTTGTCTACTGCCGCAGCGGCAGACGCAGTAAGCTTGCCTGCGAGGATTTGGTTGAATTGGGCTATACCAATCTTTACGAATTCGGCGGCATAAACGACTGGCCTTATGAAACTCAATCCTGATTGTTTTTCTGTCTTTTCTGCATTTTCCGCCAGCTTATAAAGCCGTAAATATCATTTGCAAAAAACGCTGCAGAATGTTTCAATTATCAATAATTCTGCCGTCTGTGGAAATTGTAACTATCTGCCACGGGATAAATTTTCCGCTCTTTATAAGTGCCTGCTTTACCGCATTTTCAATTCCGCCGCAGCAGGGCACTTCCATGCGTACAACAGTTACGCTTTTTATATCGTTTGATGAAATGATAGCGGTGAGCTTTTCGGTATAATCCACCATATCAAGCTTAGGGCAGCCGATGATGCAGATTTTATTCTTTATAAAATCGTTGTGGAAGTTGCCGTAAGCGTAAGCGGTGCAGTCGGCGGCAACAAGCAGATGAGCGCCGTTGAAATATGCGGCATCGGGCGATACAAGCTTTATCTGCACGGGCCATTGCCTGAGCCTTCCCACGGCAGGCGAAGAAGAGGCAGGCACCTCTTTTCTTTCAATCGTTTTCTGCATTGTGCCGGGGCATCCGCAGCCAAGCGGCTGTGCGTTTTTAGCAGCCTTTACCGCTTCCTCATTGTAAGCGGCAGCCTCACGCTCTTCAAACGAAATCGCTCCGGCAGGGCAAGCAGGCAGGCAATCGCCCAGCCCGTCGCAGTAATCATCCCTGAGCAACTTCGCCTTGCCGTTTACCATGCCTATTGCACCCTCATGGCACGCCTCGGCACAAAGTCCGCAGCCATTGCATTTTTCTTCATCTATCTTTATTATTCTTCTTATCATGTCAATACCTCCGTTCGTCTTATTAACCACATTATACTATGACAAACCAATCGATTCAGTTGCATTTGCAACATTTTGTTTATGCTTTACATCAGCGATGTAATAATTTATAATTGTATTTAAGCAATATTCCTCGAAAGGAGTTCATCATGAATAATAAAAAAACCAGATTCGGCATTGTGGGCACGGGCGAAATTGCTCACCGCTTTGCAAACGCAATAAAAAACGTTGCAAACGCTCAGCTTGTCGCCGTTGCTTCGAGAACAAAGGAAAATGCCGAAATTTTCGGTGATGAGTTTGATATCCCCGTAAGATTTGACAGCTACGAAAAAATGGCTCAATCGGATGTAATTGATGCCGCATACATCGCTGTACCCCATTCGGGTCACATCGGCTGTTCTTTCCTTATGATGAACAACGGCAAGCACGTGCTGTGCGAAAAACCCATGGCGGTAAACGCCCGTGAAGCGGAAGAGATGTTCCGCTGTGCCGAGGAAAACAATGTTCTGCTTATGGAGGCAATGTGGGCAAGGCTTGTGCCCGGCACGCTCAGAATGCTTGAAATTGTTGAAAGCGGTATTCTCGGTGATATTCTCGGCGTTGAGGGCAAATTCTGCTACACAATGGATGAGGACGAAATGGGTCACCATGTTTTCAAAAACGAAAACGGCGGCGGCTCGTTGCTTGATGTGGGAGTTTACGGTCTTAACTTTGCAAGCTGGTATCTCGGCAAGGATGTGGAACAAATCAACGCACAGTCATCATTCTATAACTCGGTTGACAGCCACACCTGCGCAATTCTCAAATACAAAAGCGGCGCAATTGCCGATATTTCAAGCGCGATCCTTTTGAGGAAGCCTAACGAAGGTTTTGTCTACGGCAGTAAGGGCTACGCTTATCTTCGCCGCTTCTATGCTCCTCAGGAGATTGAGCTTCATTTCAACAGCGGCGAAACGCAGACTATCCCCACCCCTTACGCAGGCAACGGCTTTGAGGAGCAGATTACGCATTTCAGCGAGTGTGTTGCGCTCGGGCTTAAGGAAAGCCCGGTTGTTACCCGTGAGCAGACTCTTTACATAACCCGTCAGATGGACGAAATCCGCAAAATAACAGGCATAGTCTATCCGCAGGATAAATAATCCCCCATTCATTTAGAATAAAAAAATCGAAAAAAACTGTTTTAAAATCCGTCAGGCTCTGCTATAATAAATAAAATAACCGATTTTGAGGAGGCAGTAAAATCTATGGAGAATAAGCTCAGCAAAAGAATATGGCTGAACATTGTTATTTTCAGCCTTATGGGCGGCATTGCATGGAACCTTGAAAACATGTACTTCAACACCTTCCTTTACGGCTCAATTTATGAAGGTGTTTCCGCCGAGGCTCTTTCGGGAGTTATGGCGCCCACAACCGCAATCAGCCGCATGGTTGCCCTTTCTGCGATAACCGCTGTTGTTACCACCTTCATTATGGGTACGCTCAGCGAAAAGATGAAAAAGCGCAAGGTTTTCATTTCCGTAGGCTACATCATCTGGGGTATTATCACCGCCGCATTCGGATTTATCTCAAAGGAAAACGTTGCCGCTGTTTTCGGTCTTACTGATGAAGTGAAGATTCTCGCTTTCTCCGTATGGGTAGTTATAATTATGGATATGATTATGACCTTCATGGGTTCAACCAGTAATGACTCGGCTTTCAACGCCTGGCTTACAGACGTAACCAACCCCGCCGTAAGACCCACGGTTGAAACTGCCCTCATTTTTGTAGGACTTTTCGGAATGCTCGCAGTTATGGGCGTAGGCAGCCTTGCACAGGGTGGCGTAGTATCTTACCGTGATTTCTTCCTCGGCCTCGGACTTGTTGTTGCACTTTGCGGTGTGGCAGGTCTTTTCACCCTCGAAGAACCGAAAATCAAAGGCGAAAAAACCGACACCAATTACTGGAGCGACCTTTTCTACGGCTTCAGACCCTCTGTTGTTAAAGAAAACTCAAAGCTTTATCTCATCCTTGCCGCACTGTCCATTTACAGCATTTCGGTTCAGGTTTTCTTCCCCTACCTTTTCGTTTATCTTGAAAAGGTTATCCTCCCCGGTGTTGTATTCGATGCAAAAACAATCACCGTTGCCGTTATTGCAGTTGCCATTCTCGCAACGGGAGTTATCTCTCTTCTCAAGGCTGCAGGCAACCACAAGCTCAAGGTTTATATTCTTACAACCGTTCTTTTCATCATCGGCCTTTCAATCCTTTCAACCACAACCAATATAATCGTTGTTCTTATCGGTATCGCTCCCACACTCATCGGCTACGTTGTTCTTCAGATTCAGCTCAATGCCGCTGTGCGTGATTTTATCCCCGAGGATAAGGTAGGTCTTTTCCAGGGCATCAGAATGATTTTCGTTGTTCTTATTCCCATGGTTGTAGGCCCCGCAATCGGCGATATCGCCTGCCGCTCTTCAAACCTTACAATCATTGAATACGGCGTTGAAAAGCTTGTTCCCTCAACAAGTATGTTCCTTTTCGCAGCGGTAGTTGCGGTGCTTGTTTTCGTACCCCTCGCCGCGCTTATAAAGAAAGGCGCATTTAAAAAGTAATCAGGATTTTAACAGACTTCTGAGTTTGAAGCTGCGCTCATTCAGAAGTCTGTTATATATTTATTTCAGGAGATACACATGAACATCACAGGTGCAATTTTTGATTTTGACGGTACCCTTTTTGACTCCATGCACGTATGGAAGGGAATCAGATACAAATTCTTTGATAAGATGGGGCTTACCCTCACGAAAGAGGATGAAGAAGCGTTCAAGGGGCTTTACCTGCTGGAATCCCTTATCCTTGCCAAAGAGAGGTTTAATCTTAAGGAATCAAAAGAAGAGCTGCTCTCAATATTTTTCGATTATATCAAGGAGAGATATCTCGTTGAGGCTCAGCCGAAAAACGATATAATAGAATTCCTTGAAAAGCTCAAAGCAAAGGGCGTAAAAATGGGCATTGCCACCGCCACGGGCGAGCCTGCGCTTGAAGCCGTGCTTGAAAAATACGGTATGCTCGGCTATTTTTCCGCCATATACTCCACCTACACCGTTGGCGCATCGAAATGGGAGCCCAAGGTGTATGACACGGTGCTTGAAGCACTCGGAACGGACAAGGAAACAACCTGGGTTTTTGAGGATGCGCTCTATGCCGCAAGAACAGCAAAGAAATACGGCTACAATCTTGTAGGAATTTTCGACCCGAGTGAGGAAGAAACCGAAGAGTTGAAGCAGCTTGCGGATATTTATATACATAATTACAAAGAAATAAATTTATAAATTTCCGTATTGAAATGAGGTATCTGCAAATACATATTAATATAATCAATCATTAAGCTTCGGTTTTTTAAGGTGAATTATCATGAGAAAATTTATTATTGATACCGACACAGCGTCAGACGATGCGGCAGCGCTCATTATGGCGGCGTTTGAAGAGAATATCGAACTGCTCGGCGTAACAACCGTTGCAGGCAATGTTTCTCTTGAGCAGACAACCCTGAACGCACTTGCAACCCTTGAAGTATGCGATTGCAATGTACCCGTATACAAAGGTGCAGACAGGCCGCTTTTTCATGAAAGGCCGCTTACTGTCAGCGTTCACGGCAATGACGGCATGGGTGACTGCTCAATTATTAATCCTGCTAAAAAGCCCTGTGACAGACGGGCGGTTGATTTTATTCTTGATGCTGTCAGCAAGCACCCCTATGAGGTTGAAATTGTTGCTCTCGGCCCTGCCACCAACATCGCTCTCGCCGTGCTCACAGACCGTGAAATAATGAAGAAGGTAAAGCACATCTGGAGCATGGGCACTCCCGGCTTCGGAGCCGGCAACGTAACGCCTGTTGCGGAGTTCAATGTGTTTAATGATGCCCATGCTTATGCCCTGATGCTTGAGTCAGGCGCACCCGTCACAATAATCGGCTTTGACCTTTGCGCTGGCGATATAGGGCTTGACAAAGACGAACTTGCCCTTATGGCAAACGGAAGCAAGGCAGGCCGTTTCCTTGAAAAGGCTACAAGAGGACTGCTTAAGTTCAATATTTCAGCACGGAATCTGCACAGTGTTGATTTAGCCGATGCGGTTGCCATGGCGGCGGCTTTGTGGGACGGATTTGTTATTGACAAGGTAAATTGCCGCTGCAAGTGCTGCACGCAACAGAACGAAACCTACGGGCAGGTAATTTTTTACTGTGAGGATGCAGCGTATGAAGCTTTCAGCGGTGAAGGCAATCCAACTGCCTGCGTAATAACAAAGGTTGACGAAAAGCTGTTTACGGAAAAATTCATGGCTCTCATGACTTAAAAAGGAGCTGCCTCACTTTTTCGGTGAGACAGCTCCTTTTATTTTTCTTCACGGTAGGTTTTCGGAGTTTTTCCCGTGTATTTCTTAAACATCTTGGCAAAATAGTTTACGTCGAATATTCCGCATTGCTGGGCAACCGACTGCACCTGCAGGTCGGTAGTGCGCAAAAGATATGCGGCATGGTCAATGCGCTTGCGGTTGACATATTCCGTCAGGGTTTTTCCCGTTTCCTTTCTGAACAGCGATGACAGATAGCTTGCATTCACATTGAGATGCGATGCTATTCTTTTCAGCCCGAGATCAGCTGTAAGGTCGGAATCAACGGCGGTAAGCACCCTCTGCACAAGCAGGGAATAATCCTTCATGGAGTGCTTTTTTACAAGGGAACAGTATTTGCGCACCATTTCATACATCAGGTCATTCGCTTCGGAAACGGAACGGACTCTTTCAATTTTCATTGCAAACTCGGACGAAAGACCGTCAATGTAAAACGGATGCACGCAGCCGTATTCGGCGGCTTTTCTCATCAGAGTGTTGCTGATTATGAGATAGTTTTTCATGTTACGCACGGGGTCCTCAGTGCGCTTTTCAAAAACCAGACCCGATGCACGCCCGAGGAGCTGCTCCACCTTATGGGTCATGCCCTGCGACACCGCCTGCATCATCCTCGCCTCAGCGGCATATCTCTCCTCCAGAATCTGTATGGAAAGCAATGAATCCTCACTCTTGGCGCTGAATCTCTGCTCATCGTATTCGGCTTTGTCGGGTGTCGAAAGATTAATACTTTCAAATGTTAATTCATCCGTTGAGCCCCATACACTCTCGCCAAGGGTACTGCAAAGAATGAAAAGATTCTTTTCATCATCGGCACGGGTAAGGTTGCCGTAATACTTTATCATCTGCGCCGATATGTTCTGTGGAACTCCCTGCTTCTCTGCCGCCTCCGATATCATCTGATGCGTCAATTCCCCGTTAAGATACGGTCCCGCAACAAGAAGGCTTTCATCGGGCAGCAGCATAAAAATATAACAGCAATAAAAACCGTCCTTTATTCTGTAAATTGTTCTTTTCTCAAGACTTGCACGGCTTTCGTCAAATGCGCGCCTGTAATCGTCCTGCATTTTCAGGAATTCACGCAGCCCTTTGTCGATATCGACAGGGGCAGGCTCGCCCCGAGGTATGATGCGGGTATCAATATTGGAATTCTTCATCAGTCGCCTGAAGAAGCTCAACTCGGCAGTAAAAGGCACTCGAATCTCTCCCTTTTTCGTGGCATATCTCTATTATTGTATAATTTTTAGAAAAATTCAATATAAAACAAAAAAAATACTAAAAATGCAAAAAAAATTATAACATAATAATAGTATTTCCTTTAAAATATAATCGTCAGAATTGGTCAAATCAAACAAATT
>JAZSIQ010000144.1:0-7779 GCA_045533875.1 Acutalibacteraceae bacterium
CGAATCCATTTTTCTTCGTTTTCCAATGAAACATTATCCCAATATTCCGCATAACGTGTCAGAAAATCTGTTTGGCTGCAAGCGGTTTTTATGTACTTAAGTATCATTGTTGTGTTTTCTGTATCGGGAGTTTTCAGCACGGCATTTATTCCGTTTTTTAATGTGATTTTCTTTTCGTTGAATATCATTTTATCTCCTCACCAACTGCAAAAAGGCACCTCCGAAACGGAGATGCCTTACACTTACAGAAAGATATAAATTACATCAATCGCAAACGGACAAAACGGCTCTCCGATTCATTGTGTTAATCATCGTTGTCATCTTGTCCACCTGCCTTTCAGTAATTTTTATTAATTGTACCAACGCAGACGGGATTTGTCAATATTTTTATCTGATACCGTAATTTTCAATAACATAATCCATATCCTTATCGCCTCTGCCTGAAAGGTTGATAAGGATTGAGCCGTGGTCCATAGTCTTTGCAAGCTTCATTCCGAAAGCAACAGCGTGTGAGCTTTCAATTGCGGGAATGATACCCTCAAGGCGGGAAAGCTTATAAAATGCATCAATGGTTTCTTCATCGTCAATTACGTCATACTTTACTCTGCCGATTTCCTGAAGGAATGCGAGCTCAGGGCCCGATGAAGGATAATCAAGTCCGCTTGCAACGGAATAAACAGGAGCAGGCTCACCGTTTTCATCCTTGAGCATAATGCTGTTGAAGCCGTGCATAATGCCCTCTGTGCCGTACTTGAGGCTTGCAGCGTGGTCGCCGAGCTTGGGTCCTCTGCCGAGGGGCTCAATGCCGTAAATTTCAACAGGGTCATTGAGGAAGCCTGCAAAAAGCCCCGCAGCGTTTGAGCCGCCGCCAACGCAGGCAACGATTGAGGTGGGCAGATGACCTGTCATTTCAATAAACTGGTCCCTTGCCTCGATACCGACTACACTCTGGAAATCACGCACCATCATGGGGAAGGGATGAGGACCGAGAACAGAGCCGATGCAGTAAATGGAATCCTTGTATTCCTTGCTGTATGCGTCAAAAGCAGCGTCAACAGCCTCTTTAAGAGTCTGCAAGCCGTGGGTTACCTCTACAACGTTTGCGCCGAGAATCTTCATCCTTGCAACATTGGGAGCCTGCTTTTTGATATCAACAGAGCCCATATAGATATCGCATTCAAGACCGAAATATGCAGCAGCGGTAGCGAGTGCAACACCGTGCTGACCTGCACCTGTTTCTGCAATAACCTTCTTTTTGCCCATGTACTTTGCAAGAAGCGCTTCACCCATGCAGTGGTTAAGCTTGTGTGCGCCTGAATGGTTAAGGTCCTCACGTTTTGCATAAAGCTGAACCTTGCCGCCAAGAGCATCGGAGAGCCTTTCGAGATGGGTTACAGGAGTGGGTCTGCCCTGGAATTCCTTGCGAATTCTGCGAAGTTCGGCAATAAACTTCCTTGACTGGCAGATTGAATAATATGCCTCGGTAATTTCAGCCATGGCAGCTTTGAGCTTATCATCAATATAAACTCCGCCGTATTTGCCGAAGTAGCCGTCTTTATCGGGATAATTGTTAAAATAAGTATCAAAATCAACGTTATTGAGTTTCATTATATATTCTCCTTTTTAAGTTTGTTTTTATTTGGTTTACAGAAGTTAAACGCACCATCGTTTTGTTAAAAGAACCATATTTGCCTCCTGAAGCAAAAAATCCCTGACAGACAATAATCTGTCAAGGACGAATAATCATTCGCGGTGCCACCTTGATTCACGGCAAAGCCGTGCACTTTAAGCGGGATACTTACATACCCCCGACAACTTACGTATGTCACACGTTGCAGAATACTCTGAGCTTCATGCTCATTTGACTGCACCCTCAGCGGCCCACTTGACAATGTGTTTCTCACCCATCTCTCAGCAGCGCGGGCTCTCTGTAAAGGCATAATTGCCGTTACTTCCGCTTCAACGGTTTAGGTATTAAATTTGAATACATTTTAGCACCGCATTTTTAATATGTCAACTGTTTTTTTGCTTTTTCCTTTATTTCTCATAAGAGGATTGAATCTTCAATAAAAATGTGATTAAATATTTTATATAAGTTTTTAATACGGTTTAAGGAGAAATATATGGGTAAATTCACAAAAACATTTTTACGAACACTTGCAATGCCCTGCCTGCTTGCAATGGGTGTACCTCACAAGTGGCAATCCGCAAAATTTGAAAGAAGCGCACCTGCGCCGTTAAAATTCTCAGATGACGGCAAATTCAGAATTCTTCATCTTACCGATATTCACGATGTTGAGCCCGTAATGGACGATGACGAAAACAGAGAAATCCCCGAAAGCCGTGATAAGGAAACGCTCAACGTTATTGAAACTCTTGTTGAAAAGACAAAGCCCGATCTTGTCGTTTTCGGCGGAGATAACATAAGCGGATACTGGGAAGAATTCACATACGACTATGTAAAAAGCACCATTCAGAAAATAACCGCTCCCATAAGGAGCAAGAACATTCCGCTGTGTGTTGTTTTCGGCAACCATGACGGTGAAGAAGGCTTCCACACCGAATTCCAGATGATGCAGTATATGGAATACGAAAATTGCCGCTCCAACCTCAACGACTCTGACGTTTACGGCTGCGGAAACTGCTGCGTTACAATCAAGGGAAGCAAAAGCGGAAAGGATGCCTTTGCGCTGTGGCTCATTGACTCAAACGATTATCAGCGCAATTCAGAGGGTGGACTCAGCTACGACTGCGTGCACGGTGACCAGATTGAATGGTATGAAAAAAGAGCAAAAGAGCTCAGGGATGCAAACGGCGGCGAGCCTCTGCCTGCAATCCTTTTCCAACACATTCCCGTTCAGCAGGAGCTTGACGGATTTGAGCAAGTAAGTGAGAATGACGATTACACCTTCGAGCGTGACGGTAATTATTACAAGCTCGGTCACGAAATAATCGAGGGAAGAATCAGGGAATGCCCCTGCCCTCCCAACACCGAAAAGGAATACAGGCAGCAGTTTGAAAGCTGGAAAAAGACGGGTGACGTGATTGCCGCATTTTTCGGGCACGACCATGTAAATGATTTCCACATCAACATTGACGGAATAGATATTTACCAGACCCTTGGCGCAGGCTATTTCACATACGGCAAGGAGCACGGCGGAAGGCTGATAATCCTTGACGAAAATAATCCGAAGAATATTTACACAGAATCACTTGAGGTTGAAAGAATAACGGACACAAAGATATAAAAAGCAATAATCCCGGAGCCGCAAAGACTCCGGGATTATTTTATTTTTCAAATACTGAATTAAGAATTTCATCCGCTGTCGGCATGGAGGCTTCTGCGCCCATTCGGCTGACGGCAATACTGCCCGCTTTGTTGCCCATATCACAGGCAGCATAGATATCACCGCTGCGTTTTAATTCAAGCGCCAGTGCCGCAGTAAAACTGTCCCCTGCTGCGGTTGTATCCACAACATTGCTTTTGTACGCAGGCACCATTTTAAAATCCTTACCGTCCCATACGGAGCAACCCTTTGAGCCGAGTTTGAGCACAACGTAGCGTGCACAGCTCCTTTCCATCAGAATTCTTGATGCTTCAAGCGCTGCTGCCTCATCCGTGGGAAGTATTCCCGTAAGCGCCTTTGTTTCGCTTTCGTTCGGGGATATAACGTCAGCCCCCTGCATTTTTTCAAGCTCAAAGGGCTTTGCAGGGCCGCAGTCAATAACGGTGGTTATCCCCTTTTCAACGGCACGGTTGACGCATTTTATTACAACGTCCTCCCGCGTTTCAAACTGCACAAGCAATAAATCCAGGTCATCCGTTATTCCTTTTGCAGCTTCATCGGCATCAATTTCGGCATTTGCTCCCTCATAAACAATAATGCGGTTTTTACCTTCGCCGTCAATTATAATTGCGGCAAGACCCGTCTGAGACCCCGTGGTTGAAACCTTGGACGTATCAACATTATTCCTGCCGAGATTCTCAAGGAGCTTCATTCCGTTTTCATCGTTTGCAACCTTGCCTATAATCTGAGTCTGTGCGCCGAGGCGTGCAAGACCTATAGCCTGATTTGCACCCTTGCCGCCGTTGGCGTAGCCGTAATCGGAACCCACCACATTTTCACCTGCCGCAGGCACCTTTTGCATATTGAGAATAAAATCCATATTTATGCTGCCTGCAACTGCCGCTTTTATGTTGCTGTACATACAAATTCCTCCGAAGCTTTAAATAACCGCCCTGAAATCCTCAGCTGCCTGCTTAATGCTTTTATCCTTTAAGAACAGAGAGCTTGTGCCCATTACAAATATATCCGCTCCGCTGCGGCTGAGAAGTTTTCCGTTTTCAACGCTGATATTGCCGTCAACCTCAACAGGGATATGCGAGCATCCCCACTCGTCAAGAAGCTGCCTTGCGTGCTGAGTTTTACGCTCTGCCCCGGCAAAAAGCTTCTGCCCTGCAAACCCGGGGCTTACCGTCATTATAAGCACCATATCGGTGTAATCGGTAAGATACTGCAAACCGTTGAGCGGCGTTTGCGGATTGAAGGCCAAGCCTGTTTTTATCCCCCTGTCCTTTATCTGAGAAAGGGTGCGCTGAACATGAATATCCGACTCATAATGAACACAGAGAAAATCACGCTCATCAAGATTCATTCTGTCAATATAGCGTGCAGGGTCGTTTACCATCATGTGAACATCAAGGGGCAGGCTTGTTACAGCCTTGACGGCATTCACCAGATCAAAACCGAGGGTGATATTAGGCACAAAGCTGCCATCCATAATATCGAAATGAAGGTAATCAACACCTGCATCTTCAAGAGCTTTTACGCTCTCTTTTAAATTCAACAAATCCGCACACATTACCGATGCAGACAAAAGCTTATTCATAGCAACCATTCCTTTCAGTTAATCAACTCAATTATATGCCTGCCTCATTCTGCTTATTACCATGTATCTCCTTGCCAAAATCGGGGCAAGGCTCCTTTGAAAGCTCAAAGCGCAGAACTCCGCCTGCGGTAATCTCGTTATAAGTAAGGTAGGGTCGGGAAATCTCTTTACCGTTGAGTTTCATTGAGGATACGTAAGGAAATTCCAGCGGATCCTTGTCGCATTCTACGGTAAATTTTTCGCTGACGCAGCAGGAATGATACTTACTGTCAAGCTTTACCGTTGCTTTTTTAAACAGCGGAGTATTAACAAAATATTCCTCGTTGCCTGCACAAACCTGCGCAAAGCCAAGAGCCGACAACACATACCATGCCGAAAGCTGGCCTACGTCCTCATTGCCGCAAAAGCCGAACGGACCTGTGCGGTATGCCTCTTTTTGCACACGTCTTGTCCAGTACTGGGTTCTGTGCGCAAGACCGAGCAAATCAAAATAATGCGTTACGTTGTGGCACGGCTCGTTCGAATGATTATAATCCTCGTTCCAGAGCTTTGAAAAATCAGCTTTCTCAAAAAAGCGTTCAAGCAATTCAACCGTGCGTTCCTCGCCGAAAAGCCTACTGAGCCCTTTAACGTCATAGGGCACAAACCACGACTGCTGAAAAATATTACTTTCCACACAGCCCTCGTCATCATATTCATCTTTTATGCGCATAAATCTGCCGTTCTTTTTGCGGGGAGCCATAAAGCCCTTTCGGGTATTGAAATTCTCACCGTAGCGCATTGCACGGCGCATAAAATACTCTGCATCCTCTGCTTCACCGAGCGCCTCGGCGAATTTTGACATAGCATAATCAGCCGCAAGGAACTCAAGAGTATTACTGAGCCTTTCAGGCACAAAAGCATCCTGCTTATACTGCTCGCAATCGGGTCTTACGGAATAAAAGGGTCTGCGATTGAGATAATTTGCGCTCAAAGAAGAAGCTTTTGAAATTTCGTAAGCGCTTGCGGCGTCAAAATTGCGTATACCCTTTACATAAGCATCCGCAACAACTATAAGCCCGGGATCTCCTACCATACTGCCCGTATCTAATCCCAACAGCTCCCACTTCGGGAAAGAGGAATTTTTCATCTGAGCGATTTTAAGAAGCGAGCAAACAGTATCGTTCACCGTTTCAGGAGAGATAAGTGTAAGCAACGGAAATTCGCTTCTGTAAACGTCCCAACCGCTGAACACCGTTCGGTGAGTGTAGTCTTTAACCTCCATCACCTCGCCGAAGAGAGCGAATCTTCCGTCCGCATCTGCCAGCACACGGGGGTCAAGAAGAACGTGATAAAGGCAGGTATAAAACAGCTTTAAATCTGTTTCGTCAGTACCCTCAACCCCGATTGGTTCCAACGCTTTTTCCCATTCGTTGAAAGCACCGTTTGCCATTGAGTCAAAATCAAAGCCGTAAGGTGATGCCGCAAGGTTTTTGCGTGCACCGTCAAGGTCGGTATATGAAATGCTGCAAGCCACCACAACAGGAGCATCCGTTTCACCGAAGCAGGCAAGCAAGCCTGCATCTTCATTTTCAAAACAATCCGTGCCGACGGGTGCAAAGGTTTCATCCGAGAAGAATCTCATCTCCTTTGCAGGCACCGACAGTTCACAGACAAAATATAAATTGTAAGAAATCCCTGCATGACCTCTGCCGAAGCCGCCGCCTGCAGGAGTGCATTTTATGCTGCCTTCAATGCGACGGTCATTTACAATTCTCACTTTTTCGAAATCCGCACGTCCGCCTATTCGGCGTGAAAAATTGAAGATAATACGGGCATCGGATTTTTCGGGATAAGTGAAACGGAACATTCCCGAACGGGTAGCAGCGGTAGCCTCCGCAAGCACCCCGTATCTGTCAAGATGCACGGAATAATATCCTGCACGGGCACACTCTTTTTCGTGAGAAAAAGGCGATTTCCAGCCCGTTTTTCCTTTTTTGAAAGGTATCTCTTCATTACTTCCGCTGCGCAGGTCTGTTTCGCCCGTAACGGGCATAATCTGCAGATTACCCAGATCACCGTACCAGCCGATACCGCTCATACGGTTTACGCTGAAGCCTTCAATTGACGAGTGGCAGTAATTATAACCCGTTCCGTTATCGCCGCCCGTTACAGTATCGGGCGACATTTGAAGCATTCCGCCCGGCACACACGCACCGGGATAGGTTTTACCGCCGCCGTGAAAGCTTTCAGCCTGCTCATCGCCGACAGTGCCGATAATAGGGTCTATATATTTAGCTTTTTCCATAGTCACACCTTCTTGAAATCACTTGGCTGCTTTTGCCGCACCGAGCAGACTTTCAACGCTGAACGAAGGAATTCTGCCAAGGTGGTCGGGTCCGATATTGAGAAGATAGTTGATACCAAGTGAATTGAGTTTTTCTTTTCTTTCAATTATTTCCTCAGAGGATATCCAGCTCTGGTCATAGTATTTATAGCCCCAAGAAGAGTTGAGCGTGCCCGCTGTTTCATACAACCCGTAAGGCGAATATTTAAAACCGCCAATGCTGTTGGGGTCGGCATCCTCGCCGCCTGAAACTTCTGACGGATATTCATTGTCACCGAGAGAAACATAGTCATAAGCGCCGTTGCCGATGCGTGAGTTTATCAGACAGTCAGGCTGATACTCTTTTACAAGGCGGTTAAGCTCAAGGCTTTGCTCCTTTGTGATGGTGTGAGGCACATCAAACCATATAAGACAGAGTTCGCCGTATTTAGTTAGAATCTCTTTAACCTGCGGCTTGATTTTTTCATTGAAGCAGATTGAAAAATCCTTCTTCTCTCTGTCAGGGAAATCCCATGAATTATCCCACGAAACGCCCGAGCAGCCTGCAAAATTATCATAGCCGC
>JAZSIQ010000170.1:0-4152 GCA_045533875.1 Acutalibacteraceae bacterium
GAGGGTCAACAAGAAGATTGGCAACGGGAGAGCCGTTATGCGGAGCGGAAAGAGTGATGCAGGAATGAACACAATCGTGACCGCCGGTAAAAAGGGGGCTTGTGTCCTTGCCTGTTGCCGCCATTTCTTCCTCACTTCCGAAAGAGAGGAGCGACACAAGGAGCCTTACCGTTGCACCGCCGAAGGAATGACCTACAAGGTTGATTTTATCCTTGAGATTCCAGGGCTCGCCCATGGTTGCCTTGCCTTCGTAGCTGAAACCGTATCTGTCGTGTCCGTGTGCCTTTGAATGTGCCTCACCGTAATCAACTACGGTGCCCGTAAGCTGAGCGTAAAGCTCGCAGGCTCTGTCCCAAGCGCTGCTGAGAGGGCCGACACTCGGCGCATAGGCTTCAATTCCCTGACTGTTGAGGAGCTTTATAAGGTCTGTATCGGAGCCGATGCCGAGACCGCCGCCCCAGTAGGGAGAGATATCGTAGAATTTATTCTCGGTGCCCCAACCGCCCATGCCGTGGACGAAAATATAGGGATAATCCGTAACGAAAGCGGATTTATCAATACTTGCCGCAAACGCAGGCGATGCGAAGGAAAAGAGCATAACAGCAGCAAGAATAACAGCGATAAATCTTTTCATTTTTAACAGCTCCCTTACTTTTAATAACATACATTATTTTACACAAAATTATTCCGTGTGTCAATGATGAAGAAAACCGTGCCTCAGAGAGTCTGAAGCACGGTTGTTGTTTTATCAGCCTATGAACTTGATTGTAAGAATCTTTTTGCCTGTGATCTCAAACTCAACAAATCCGTCAGCATCCATTGCAAGGGGAGCAACGTCGCATTCTTCAAGAGTAACAAGCTTTGCTTCTTTCCATGCGTTGCCTGAATATGCGGGAAGCTCGAATTCAGCCATCTGTCTTTCAACGGGAGACTGAGGAGTGCTGATGGGAGCGATACCCTTGTTAAGACGGATTGATGTTTTAACAGCCTTGTCGGAGGGGTTGAAGAGTCTGATTACATAGCCTTCGCCGTCCTCGCTCTTCTTGACTGCGCTGATGTTGAGGCATTCGTCCTTGAGCTCGATAAAGGAATGGGTGAGGGGATTCTTGCCGTGAGCGGTGGGTGCAATCTGAGCGGCGGTGAGGTAAAGGTTGAATGCCTCGCTCTCCTGCCATACATTACCTTCTTCCCAATCGCCTGCGTGGGGCATGAATGCATAGCGGAAGGTGTTGATGCCGATGCACTGTGAGCCCTTGTCCCAGTCGCTGTAATTCTGCATATCGGAGGTTACGCAGATGCGAAGGGGATATGCACGGATGAGTGAAAGGTAAAGAGTGTTGCACTCATCGTCTGCTGCCTCATAAGCTTTAAGGCCTGTGTTGAGCAGAGCAACGCCGTTTGTGCCGTCGGTGAGGTCAACAAAGGAGTTCATGGGATGCTCGGTCATGGGGATTTCATCATAGAGAGAATAGTCGGGCTTTGCAACGGGGCGCTTTACAACGTCAAACTGACCCTGAGCGTATGAGAATTCTGACTTGATGCCTGTGGGGAAGCCTACCTGGAGGTAATGGTCCTCGCAGCGGTTGTTGACTGTTGTTTCGATTTCAACATATTTTGCACCCTTGCGAAGAGTAACAACGCTGTCAATATCAACGGGGAGCTTATGCTCGCTTCTTGACTTTTCGTCAGCAGAGCGCTTTTCGGGAAGCATCCAGCGCATGGAAATCTTATATGCGGTTTCAAATTCGCCGTCACGAAGGAGGGTGATGGTTGCTTTTTCGTTGAGAGTTGTGAAAATCTCATTGAATTCGGGTACGAAGTGTTCCCAGGGGTTGCCGATTTCGCCGCCGTCCTTAAAGAAGCCGAGGTTTTCGTATGATTTGCCTGTGTTCTTATCAAGAACGTTGTAGGTGCCGTTTGAATTGAAGGTTACTCTCAGATGCTCGTTTTCCATAGCCTGATTGGTCTTGAGCAGAGTAACGGGAGTAGTGGCTCTTACGTTGTAAAGAGGACGGAGCTTGTAGGTTTTGTAACCCATGGCAGGAATGTCAGATACCTCAACGCTGATAAGATATTGCTCTGTATGAAGAACGTTAGCGGTATCGTTGGGGTTCTGAATAATCTGAGCATTTGCTTTGTTGGAAGCGATAATCTGATACTTGAGAACGTTGCCGTCTTCGTCTGAAAGCTCGAAGCTGTCAGCCTTCCATTCTGCAGGGATTTCTACACGGAGATTTACGGTTTCGGTTCTCTTGAAGGGGGCGGGGTTGAAAACAACTACCGCTGCATCGTCACGGCTGAAGGAGCGCAGGTCGATATCGCCTGCGATATCCATAAATGCACGCTCGAATACGCAGCTTGAAAGCTCTCTTGACTGTCTGTAACGGGACATAACATCCTCGTAAACAACATCTCTGCCGCAGGAGCCGATACTGTCGTGACCGTGGTTCTGGAGAAGATAGTTATATGAAAGGTCAATGAAATTCTGAGGATAGGGAGCGCCTGCGAAGGATGCGAAAACAGCAAAGGGCTCAGCGTAGTTTATGAGTCTTCTTTCTGTGTCGAAGTTTTCCTGCTTGATGTATGTTCTTGCGGAAAGAATCCAGCCGCAGAGAATGCTTACGCTGCCCTTTGTGTAGGGGTCACGCATTTCGCCCTTGAGTACGGGAGAGTTGGGGTCAAAGTTATCAATGATGCTCTGCTCAAGCTCTCTGAGCGTGCTGTGGAATACCTCTGCGCCGGGGAGAGCATCGTTAAGATCGTTGATAAGCTGAACTTCACGGGCGTCGGGGCATGATGAGTCATGACCTGCAGACCAGAAACGGTGCTTTGTAGTCCAGTCGTTATCCTGTTCTTTGACAGCCTGCTCTGCTTTTGCCTGAATGTTTTCCTTGTGGTACTCATAGAAAGGATGGGTGTACTGATAGTCAAGCTTCCAGTCACGGTCGATAAGCTTGAAAACACCGTTATTGTCATTCCAGAGCATATCACGGTTGTTTTCGTTTTCCTGATTGAAATAAACAGGTCTCTGAACAACATACCAGATATTGTAACGGGGTCTTTTGCCGAGACGTGATGCCCAAATTCTTGAGCCGTCGGGGCTTTCCCAGAAGAATTCGGAACGGGGAGCCTTATATGTGTTGATGCCTCTGTAGAAAGAAGCGAAGTTGATGCCGAAGCCTGAATAAATCTGAGGAAGCTGTGAAATCTGACCCCAGCCGAAGGGGGAATATCCGGTTTTGCTTATGCCGCCCATCTCTTTGCCGATTTTGTGGCCGAGAAGGAGGTTTCTTACAAGAGCTTCACCGCCAACGGTGAATTCATCGGGCAGGCAGAACCAGGGACCTACGGCTATTCTGCCTTCTTTGATGTATTTCTGAAGCTTTTCCTTCTTTTCGGGATAAACTTCAAGGTAATCCTGAATGGGCATTGTCTGGGAATCAAGGTGGAAATGCTTGTAATCGGGATTTTTATCAAGAATGTCAAGCAGCATGTCAAGCATGTAGCCGAGCATGTGCTGAGTTCTGCGGGCGGAGAAACGCCATTCTCTGTCCCAATGGGTGTTGGAAATAAAGTGGCACTGGATTTTGTCGTTATTATTGATGTTGCTCATGTTTTGCCTCCTTATCAGCCTTTTATAATTTTCATTATTTCTTCAAAATTATTGCAGAAGTGAGAGCAGACAGCCTTGGTGCCGCTGGATTCAATGTTGCCGCCTGCAATACCGATTGTGGTGTAGCCTGCAAGTCTTACGGAGCAAGCGCCTGCGCCGCTGTCCTCAATGCCTACAACGCGGTTTCTGTCAGCAAAGGCTTCGCCAAGACCGACAATAGAGGTTTCGGAATACAGCCACGGATGGGGCTTCGGCGAGAGCTCGCCCAGCGTACCCACCGAACCTTTTCTCAGCGGGAAACCGGCCGAGATAATGGCATCGTAGAAATCTTTCGGGTCGCCCATACCCAGCGTTTTGAGCGCCGAGAGGATCTCCGGCCACGCTTTTTCATACAAACCGGAGGTAACCAGACCGATCTTGATACCCATGGATTTCAGTTTCAGCAGGAAATCTTTCACGCCGACAGTGGGGGTGAAAGGGCCGTCTTTACCACGGCCTGCCATGATCTCTTCCATCTCGCGGTGAGTGTGCTCAAAATA
>JAZSIQ010000103.1:0-2868 GCA_045533875.1 Acutalibacteraceae bacterium
TGTGAAGCACAATCTTGCCGTCCTCACGTTTAATAAGAAGTATTTTATCTCTATGGAAATGCGATTCTGCGCAAGCCTTCAGCCAGACGGTGTTTTTCCCGTCTTTGAGAAACGGTCGCATGCTGTTTCCCGTTACAACAAGAGGAACACAGCCGCCCGCTTTTATAGCATCTTCAATTATCTCGGCGAATTCAGCCGATGAATAAATTACTTTTTCCATAAATTATTTAAAAAGCGTGTCATACGTAAGCTTCACGGCATCCTCATCGGGGCGGCATTCAAGAAGCACTACCGGCACTCTTTCAAGAATTTTTCCTAATGTATCGAATGTATTTTCAAGGCAGGCTTTGTCCCAATGGGGCATAAAAATATGGGGCATAAAATATTCCGTTGCCTGAGCGGCATTAAGACTTGTTATTGTGTTCTCCCCTGCCTGACGGAGAACAACTATTCCTTTCAGCCTTGTTTTTTTGTTAAGGCAGTATTCAGATGAGCCTTTCCACGGCAGACCGCAGCCGTAAAACACACCGTCAATCTCCCGTACAAAAGCCTTGTCTCCGTTGATTATCTCTGCGCCGAGGTGCTTGCTCCAAAGCTCCGCCTGAGTTGTTTTGCCTACGCCTGAAAAGCCTGTAAAAATTACGCCTTCTCCTCCGATATCAATGCAGGATGCATGCATCAGGAATGCTCCGTAGCACGAAAACCTTGAACATATTGCAGCAAGAGGAAGCGCATATATGCCGCTCGGCGAAGGAAAGAAGGATGTAACCTCGCTCCAATCGGCATTTGCGCAGGCGAATTCACCGTTTTCAAGGCGGAGAAAATGCTCGGAAGCTGCTTCGCTGTACTGAATTCCGTGACATTCAGGCAAGGTGTTATCAAATCGCACAGATATTATCGGCTCTTCCTCTGTTTCAGACGAAAAAGCTTTTACATAATATGAATATTCATCCTGCCACTCAACAGGCAGGTCTGCAATACGTACAACCATCAGGCAAACTGATAACGGAAGCAAGCGAAATATGCTTCTGCGCCGTAACCCATAAGCTCACTGTAATAGTCAAAAAAGGTTGTGCCGGTTGTTTCAACCTTTGCCGACATGGTACCCATGTAATAGCCTCTGCACCCGTCTATCTCGTGAGTAAATTTGATAACAGCCGCACCGGAAACTTCAGAAATACCGCCCGATACCGCCGCTATGTTTTCATTGAGATTGATTGCAAAAAGTCTGCTTTCCGGAGCAACATATTTCTTTTTCATATCAATTCTCCCTTCTTATTTTTATATAATTCATACAGTCGCTTTGCCATACCGCAAATGCTGTTATCCGTTTTTTCAGGGTGTCCGCTTTCTGCACACAATATTCCGGGACAGCGCTGACAGAATTCCTGCCACTCGCATTGTGTACATTCGGCCGGATTTTTTATTTTTTGAAGCTTCTTATGCAAATCAACATAGTCAGATGCAAGGCTGCCCGAATATATCACCTCGGGAACATTCATAAACGAGCACATCTGAAGATGTCCGTGCCAGGTCATCCAGAATGAAGTACCGTAGCTTGCGCACCATGCAAAAGGCGACTCTGTTGGCGGAAACTTTGATTTTTCAAGTTCCTCAAGGGTAAGCTCATCGGGGAAGTCGCTGAGAGCAAACCGTGATTTTTCCGTGGTATTAACAGAACCTCTCGATGATTTTACAACAGATATCGTGTGCTGCATGGGTACACCCTTTTCTTTGGCAAAAGAATAAAGAGCTTGCAAATCGCCCGCATTTTCACGCACTATTGTTGAGGTCATTTTCAGCGGCACACCGTACTGCTTAAGCAGGTCAACGGCTTTTGAAATCTTTGTAAAGCCGTCAGGTGAACCGCAGGCTTTTTTATATGTTTCATTGCTTGCACCGTACAGAGTAAGCTTGACGGTAAAGGGCATTCCGTATTCACGGAATTTTTCCATTACTGATTCATCTATCATTGAACCGTTTGAAAGAATGGAAATAAGAAACCCCATTTTGTTAAGTTCGCTGTAAATCTTCCAGAATTCGGGGTGAAGGAAGGGCTCGCCGCCCGTAAGGGTAACATAGAGCGTTCCCATTTCCTTTGCCTGCCTTGCAATCTCAAGCCACTTTTCGGCTGAAAGAAGTTTGCCCTGCTTTTCTGCAACCTCTTTTGTAAGATGCACATAGCACATAACGCAGTTGAAATTACAAAACGGGGTCAGCTCAAACGTGGCTGTAAGGGGAATAAAGCTTTGCCTTGCCCATCCTCTGAGCTGTTCGAGGTAGTCGCTTCCGAGAGGTTGACAGTCAATCATTCCAGAGCACCTTGTTCCTTAAGTCCGTTTACGAATTTTTCGGCATCAGTAAGTGCAACATCACGCTCGACCTCATAATTCTCCGCCAGGATATCCGCAAGCTCTTCAATATCCGCACCCTTCTCAAGCGCATTCCACAGAAGCTCTCCGCTTTCGGTCAAGGCAATCATCCCGTGGATTTCCGAGGTCATTTTGCCCGTGGGAACAGCCATAATCTGGCTGCCGATTTTCCTGATTATAAATCCGTCTTTTATTTTATGCATATTCGCACCCCGTTTTACCTTCTTATCCATTTTGCATTATATCACTATAAGTATGCTATTTCAATAAAAAATAAATAAAAAATAAAATGTGCTGCCAAAAACAGCACATCTTTGAAATTTTATTCAATTATTCCCATTCCCTCAAACTTTGAAATGAGTGCTTCAATATCCCTTGCTGCAACTTCGGAATCAACATCGTATTCATCGAGAACAGCTATAAGCAAATCCTCCTTGCTGACGGGATTTTGCATTTTTTCAAATATAAAAGCCGATACATCGTTGAGAGCTACCGC
>JAZSIQ010000007.1:0-12264 GCA_045533875.1 Acutalibacteraceae bacterium
ACAGTGAACATTCGGCAATTTTTCAGTCAATGCAGGGCTGTGCGGATAAGAAAGAGATAAAACGCCTTATTCTTACCGCATCAGGAGGTCCGTTTTTCGGTAAAACCAAGCAGGAGCTTGAGAATGTTACTCTCGAGCAGGCGCTCAATCACCCTAACTGGAGTATGGGTGCAAAAATCACTGTAGATTCGGCTACCATGATGAATAAGGGACTTGAGCTTATTGAGGCTGTGTGGCTTTTTTCAATGAAGCCCGAGGATATTGATATAGTTGTTCACCGACAGAGTATTATTCATTCTCTTGTTGAATTCTGTGACAATTCCGTTATTGCCCAGCTCGGTGTGCCTGATATGCGTATACCGATTCAGTATGCTCTTACATATCCCAACAGAGTTGAAAGCCCCGTCAAGCAGTTAAGCCTTGCCGAAATCGGAACTTTAACCTTCTCTGAGCCGGATTATAATACTTTTTCCTGCATAAACTTATGCAAAAGGGCAATTTCGCTCGGCGGTCTTTACCCTGCCGCTCTCAATGCCGCAAACGAGCAGGCAAACGAGATGTTCAGAAAAGGGCTTATACGCTTTGCGCAGATTGCTGAGAGCGTGGAATATGTACTTGATAATATCAGCTTGCCTGAGCTTAAGACAGCTGATGATATTTTTGAAGCTGACCGTTCCGCAAGAGAAATGGTGCTGCGTCAGCAGAAAGGCAACTGAATGGCTTTTTTTGATTTTTTAACCGACCCTGCTTTTTGGAGTAAGGCAGGCACGGTGGCAATTGCTGTGCTGTTTTTCGGCGTGATTATCATGTCCCATGAATTCGGCCATTTTATTTTTGCCAAGCTCTTTAAGGTAAAGGTGAATGAGTTTGCTTTCGGTATGGGTCCCACAATTCTTTCACGCAGAAAAGGCGAAACAAAATATGCATGGCGGCTTCTTCCCATCGGTGGTTTTGTAAGCATGGAAGGGGAGGATGAAGAGAGTGAGAGCGAGGGTGCTTTCTGCTCCAAGCCTGTGTGGCAGAGATTTATAATTGTTGCCGCAGGCGCAACGGTTAATATTATAATGGGATTTCTGATTGTAGTTATAATGCTTGCGGCAACTACCTCTCCCGAAAGCGGAATAGGAACTCCCGAAATTTTATATTTTGATGAAAATGCTGTCAGCTCCTCTTACGGCTTACAGGAGGGCGATGTTATAAAAGAAATCGGCGGCAAGCGTGTGTTTTCTATTTTTGATGTAAGCTTTCTTATGTCCCGTGATGATGACGGTGTTATGGATATCACGGTGCAAAGAGACGGCGAAAAGCAGGAACTTAAAAATGTCACCTTCCGGAGTGTGGCAGGCGAAACAGGCAACACAATTATTTTTGACTTTGTGTTAAGAGGCGTTGATGCCAATTTTCTGAATGTTGTCAAATACTCTGCGTTGCAGACTGTCACTCTTGCCAGAATGGTGTGGCTGAGTCTGTTTGATTTGGTTACGGGCAGGTACGGTTTAAGTGATTTGTCTGGTCCTATTGGCACTGTTGCCATTGTTGCTCAGGCGGCAGGCTCCGTGTCGGCAGGGATTGATTGGGAATATCTGCTTCTTATAATGGCACTCATTGCGGTGAATATTGGTGTGTTCAATCTGTTACCCGTTCCTGCGCTTGACGGAGGCAGGCTGTTCTTTATGGTTATTGAAATGATAATCCGCAGACCCGTACCCCAGAAATACGAAAGATTTATTCATGCGGCAGGGCTTGTGCTTCTGCTTGGATTTATGGCTGTTGTTTCTATGAGCGATGTGCTCAAACTCATCCGAGGAGAATTCTGAAAGGCAGGAATTTAAAATGCAAAGACGCAGGTGCAGAGGTGTTAATATCGGCGGTGTTCCCATGGGAAACGGTGCGCCCATAACCGTTCAGTCAATGCTCAGCACTCCCGCTCACGATATTGAGGCAAGTGTCAGGCAGGCGAAGGCGCTTGAAGCGGCAGGGTGTCAGATTATAAGAGCGGCTGTGCCTGATATGCAGGCTGTAAAGCTGATAAATGCACTCAAAGAGAGTGTTAATGTACCGATTGTTGCCGATATCCATTTTGATTACCGTCTTGCTCTCGAAAGTGCGGCGGCAGGGGTTGATAAAATCAGGATTAACCCCGGCAATATCGGCTCTGATGAGCGAGTGAAAGCCGTTGCCGTAACCTGCGCAAATAAGGGGATTCCCATCAGAATCGGTGTTAATTCAGGCTCGGTTGAAAAGGAAATGCTGGCTTTCTACGGCGGACCTACTGCTGAGGCTCTTGTTGCAAGTGCATTGAAGCACGCATCCCTGCTTGAAAAATTTGATTTTTACGATACGGTTATTTCAATTAAATCATCCGATGTTGAAACGATGATTGAAGCCTATGAGCTTGCGGCTGAAAAGTGCGATTATCCCTTACATCTTGGTGTAACGGAAGCAGGAACACAGCGTGTGGCTCTTATAAAATCAAGCATCGGAATCGGTTCGCTTTTACTTAAGGGAATAGGTGATACTATCAGAGTTTCAATGACCGCCGACCCGGTCGAAGAGGTCAGGGCAGGATTTGATATTCTTAAAGCGGCAGGCATTAAAAAGGACTGCGTTCAGATTGTATCCTGTCCCACCTGCGGCAGAACAAAAATTAACCTTATTGCCCTTGCAAATGAAATTGAAAGCCGACTTGCATCCTGCAAAAAGCCGATAAAGGTTGCTGTTATGGGCTGTGCCGTAAACGGACCGGGCGAAGCACGAGAGGCGGATATAGGAATAGCAGGCGGTGACTCGTGCGCTCTGCTGTTCAAAAAAGGCGAAATTCTCCGCAAAGTCAGCGAAGAATGTGCCGTTGAAGAACTTTTGAGAGAAATTGAAAATATGTAAGGAGAAATATGGAAAAGAGTTTACTCTATTACATAGGGGAATTCCTTGATGATAAGCAAAGAGCGGATTTTGCAAAGGCTGAGGTCAGGAGCATATCGCTTGTTGAGAATGATTCAAGGCTCATTATTGAGGCTTACTTCCCTGAATATACAGGCTACCGCAAGGTGCGTCATGCGGCAAAGAATGTCAGGGTAGGGCTTGGCATTTCCGATGTTGTCTTTATTGAAAGATATGAGCCGCAGATGCTTGTAAGCTCCTGTGTAGCCGACCTGACTGCAGCTGCCAAGGATTTGAAGGCGGTTGCAAACGGCTTCCTTGATGAAGCCGAGGTTGAGCTTACTTCAACCGAGCTTATTTATCGCCTTAAAAACGGAGCGGATATAATCAATTCAAACGATACCGCACCGGCACTTGAGCGTTATATATACGATGCTTTTTCCGTAAGGCTCAAGGTAAGCTTTACAGGGGATAAAAAGGTGAGCATCGATAACCCCGAATATCTTAAGATGCAGCATGATGCTGTTGATCCTATTAACTTTATGGCTCTTGAGGATGCAAAAAAGAAAGAGCCCAAGCAGGAATATGAAGATTTGCCAATTACTCTGCATAATGCCAAGCCGCTTTACGGCAACAAGGTAAGGCAAAAGCCTATCCCGATTAATACCATAACCGGTGAGGACCAGGGCAACGTAGTTGTGTGGGGTGACGTTTTCGGCATTGCCGTCAAAGAAACAAAGGACGGTAAGAAGAATATAATTACCTTCAACGTTACCGATTATACCGATTCGTATACGGTTAAAATATTTGGCGAAAAAGAAGAATGCGAGTCGCTTGTTGACTCGCTTGCGGAGAATATGACCGTGCTTGTGCGCGGTTATGTAACTCAGGATACGTTCCTTAAATGCAACCTTATAATGGCAAGAGCCGTTACTAAGATTGACAAAATGCCTGAAACCGATGATGAGCCTGAAAAACGGGTTGAGCTTCACATGCATACCAATATGTCCGCAATGGACGGTATGACGAGTGCTAAGGACCTTGTAAAGCGTGCCATTTCGTGGGGGCATAAAGCTATTGCAATTACCGACCACGGAGTTGTTCAGGCATTCCCCGAAGCGGCAGGAGCTGCAGGCGGGAAAATCAAAATTCTTTACGGAATGGAAGGCTACTATGTTGATGACAGTGTTACCATAGTAAACGGTAATTCCGATATTGATTTTGAAGGCGAATTTGTTATTTTTGATGTTGAAACAACGGGCTTGCGTACGGGAGTTGACCGCCTTACCGAAATAGGTGCGGTAAAGATGAAAAACGGCCTGGTAACCCAAAGCTTTTCAACCTTTGTTGACCCCGAAAGGCACATCCCTGAGAATATTACGGAGCTTACGGGTATCAGCAATTCCATGACCGCGGGAGCGCCCAAGGAGGGCGAGGCAGTCCGCAATTTCCTTGAGTTTTGCGGCGATGCCGTGCTTGTTGCCCACAATGCAGGCTTCGATACGGCAGTTATTTCTGCGGCTTGTAAAAGGAATTCCATTGAATTCAACAACACTTACATAGATACCCTTCTTATGGCTCAGAGCCTTATTGACGGCGTTAAGAACTATAAGCTTGACACTCTTGCTTCCTATTTCAAAATGCCGAAATTCAACCACCACAGAGCGTCAGACGATGCGGCGGTGCTTGCGGATATTTTCGGTCAGCTTCTCAATCTTGCGAAGGCAAAGGGCGCCGAGTGTGTAAGCGAGCTTGATGAAAAGCTTGATAAAATAAGCCCGAAAAAATTACCTTCGTATCATATTATAATCCTTGCAAAAAATACCGTGGGGCTTAAGAATCTTTATAAGCTTATCACCAAATCAAACCTTGAGTATTTTTACCGCAGACCCAGAGTGCCGAGGAGTGAAATCCTCAAGCACAGGGAAGGTCTAATAATCGGCTCTGCCTGTGAAGCAGGAGAGCTTTACAGGGCTGTGTTTGAAGGCAGACCCACAGAAGAGCTTGTAAAGATAGCGGAGTTTTACGATTACCTTGAAATTCAGCCTTCGGGCAACAATATGTTCATGGTAAGAAACGGCAGCCTGAGCGGTGTTGAAGAGGTTGAACAGATTAACAAAAACATTGTTCACCTTGCCGATAAGCTTTCCATGCCCGTTGTTGCTACGGGAGACGTTCATTTTATTAATAAGGATGACAGTGTTTTCAGAGAAATTATAATGTCGGGTCAGGGTTTCTCCGATGCTTCGGACCAGGCACCTCTGTATTTCAGAAAAACGGCGGATATGCTTGCGGAATTTGCATATCTCGGCGAAGAAACCGCAAGGGAAGTTGTAATTGAAAATCCTAACAAAATAGCGGATTTGTGCGATAATCTTATTCCTTTCCCTAACGGCACCTTCCCGCCCGATATTCCCGGCTCGGATATGGAGCTGAGAAGAATATGCCACGAGCGCATGACCGCTCTTTACGGCGACCCGCTTCCCGAGGTGGTTGCCTCAAGGCTTGACAAGGAGCTTGATTCAATAATCAAGCACGGCTTTGCTGTTTTGTATATCATTGCGCAGAAGCTTGTTAAAAACTCCATGGATAACGGCTACTATGTAGGCTCACGAGGCTCAGTAGGCTCATCCTTTGTAGCTTTTGCGGCAGGCATTTCCGAGGTTAATCCGCTTTATCCTCATTACCTTTGTGAGGATTGTAAGATAAGCGAGTTCTTCAGTAAGGGTGAATACGGCTCAGGCTTTGATATGCCGCCGAGGAACTGCCCGAAATGCGGCAAGCTCATGCACAGGGACGGTCATAATATCCCCTTTGAAACCTTCCTGGGCTTCAAGGGTGATAAATCTCCCGATATTGACCTTAACTTCTCAGGTGAATATCAGGCAAGGGCTCACCGCTATACAGAAGAGCTTTTCGGCTCGTCATTTGTTTTCAAAGCAGGTACAATCGGTACCGTTGCCGAAAAAACCGCTTTCGGCTTTGTGAAAAAGTGGGCAGAAGAAAAGGGACTGTTTCTTTCACGTGCGGAGGAGGACAGGCTTACCAGAGGCTGCGTAGGAATTAAGCGAACAACGGGTCAGCATCCAGGCGGAATGGTTGTTGTTCCCAACAACAGGGAAGCAGAGGACTTCACTCCCATTCAGCACCCGGCAGACGATGTTGATAAAGGACTGAGAACCACTCATTTTGATTTCAACTCTTTGCATGATACAATTCTTAAGCTTGATAATCTCGGCCATGATGTGCCTACTCTGTATAAGCATCTTGAGGATATGACGGGCGTGTTGGTAACGGATGCAGACGTTTGCGACCCCAAGCTTTACGAATTGCTTCAAAGTCCCGAGCCTCTCGGCGTAACGAGTGAGGATATAGGCTGCCCCACGGGAACCTTGTCCTTGCCTGAACTCGGCACTCCCTTTGTACTTCAGATGCTTGTTGATGCAAAGCCGAAGAATTTCTCGGATATGCTTCAGATATCGGGTCTTTCTCACGGAACGGACGTTTGGATAGGCAACGCAAAGGATCTTATTGCTGAGGGTGTGTGCACTATTTCCGATGTTATCGGTACGCGTGACAGTATCATGGTTTATCTTATCCAGAAGGGTCTTGACCCGAGTATGGCGTTCAAGATTATGGAAATTACCCGTAAGGGTAAGGCGACCAAGCTTCTCACAGATGAGCACAAAAAGGCTATGCTTGACCATGACGTGCCTCAGTGGTATCTTGATTCGTGCCTTAAAATCAAGTATATGTTTCTTAAGGCTCATGCGGCGGCTTATGTTATAGCGGCTATAAGGCTTGCGTGGTATAAGCTTTATTACCCCAAGGAGTACTATGCAACATATATGACCGTGCGAGGTGAAGACCTTGATATGGTTTCCATTCTCGGCGGCAGAGAAGCTGTTAAGGCAAAAATGAAAGAGCTTGATGTAAAAATCAAAGCAAAAGAGGCGACGGCAAAAGAGGAAGGAACTTACACTTCTTTGCAGGTTGTAAATGAAATGATGGCAAGAGGAATTGAATTCCTGCCCGTAGATGTATACAAATCCACGGCTCATACCTATGCAATTGAGGACGGAAAAATCCGTCTGCCCTTCTCTGCAATTTCGGGAGCGGGCGGTGCTGCTGCGGCGGCGCTTGAAGCAGCAAGGGATGACGGCAACGGAGAGTTTTTATCCGTAGAGGATTTGCATATGCGTTCTGGCGTTTCAAAAACTCTTATTTCAAACCTTGAGGAATTGGGTGCGCTTGATTCTTTACCCAAAACAACTCAGTTGAGCTTCTTTTAAACAGCAGATTGAAGGAGGAAAAGATATGTTTGATATAACAGCAGGTCAGGCGGGCTATGCGGTGCTTGCGCTGGTTGCGGCTTTTCTTATTATCACGGTTATAAGAGCCATATTCTTTAAACCCAAGAAAAAAGAATATCCCGTCCTTGAGCCTGAAAAAGTCGATGCAAACAGAGCTGCAGAGCATCTCAGCGGTGCTATAAAGATTAAAACCGTCAGCAATCCCGACAAGGCGCTTGTTGATTGGAATGAATTTGAAAAATTCCACAGATTCCTTGAGGAATCATATCCCCTTATTCACAAAACAATGACCCGTGAAGTGGTGGAAGAGGCAAGTCTTATCTACCGTTGGAAGGGCAAAAATCCTGATTTGGAGCCCATGGCGATGCTTGCTCATCAGGACGTTGTACCCGTAGAGGAAGGCACGGAGAATGATTGGACTCATCCTGCATTCAGCGGCGAAAATGACGGTGAATTTATCTGGGGCAGAGGTGCTCTTGATATGAAAAACCACCTTATCTGTGTTATGGAAGCGTGCGAAACTCTTATAGAAGAGGGTTTTGTGCCCGAAAGAGATGTTTACCTGTGCTTCGGTCAGAATGAAGAGGTTGTTGCTTCTGAGGATTCGGGAGCCACAAGAATAATGCAGACTCTTAAAGAAAGGGGAGTTCACCTTGACAGCGTGCTTGACGAGGGCGGTGCAATCCTTTCGCTTGATATCAAAGGAATAATTGAGGGTAAGAGCCTTATCGGAGTCGGTATTGCCGAAAAAGGCTACTGCGATTATGAAATTTCCGTTCGTTCAAAGGGCGGTCATTCATCGCAGCCCCCCAATCACAGCGCAATCGGTGAGCTTGCCGAGGTGGTAAGAGACCTTGAAAAGCATCAGTTCAAAGCAAAACTCATGCCTTTTATCCTTGACCTTTTCTCAGGCATAGGAAGAAACTGCTCTTATCCCGCAAGGCTTATTATGTGCAATCTTCCCATTCTCAGACCTCTTATAAAGGCTGTTATGAAGAAAATTCCTCCTGCAGCCTGCCTTATAAGAACCACCACCGCTGTTACCATGTGCAGCGGCAGCCCTGCGGCAAACGTTCTTGCGCAGAAGGCTTCCGTAACAGTCAATTTCCGTCAGATGCCCGGTGTTACCGTAAAGGATGTTGAAAAGCATATCCGTAAGGTTGTAAGAAATAAGGATATTGAAGTAAAGGTGCTTAAAGCCAAGGAGGCTTCCAGCTTTTCACCCACAGATTCAAGAGCCTTCAAAATTCTTGAAGAAATATGCATGAGTGAGAATCCTCACAGTATAGTTGCGCCTTACCTTGTAATGGGCGGCACGGATGCCTGCTATTACGAGCCCGTTTGTAGCAATATTTACCGTTATGCTCCCTTTAATGTAACGGTTGAAATGCTTCGTTGCACTCATGCTACAAATGAGCGTATCCCCGTAAGCACAATTGAACCCGCTGTGGCTTTCTTCAAAAGATACATAAAGAGAGTGTCTCAAAAATAAAAAATGAAAAAATCACCGCCTGCGGCAATTTAGTGCACGGCGGTGATATTTTTTTGCTTGTTTGCTTTACTTTTTCCTTAAATATCGGAGCCGAAAACGGAAAAAGTAATAGTGCCGCAGAAAAAGCGGCGAAAGAGCAGTTCGATAATCCGTAACGTGTTTGTTATGTCATAATGATTTTACTGCTCTTTGGAAAGGCAGGTGAAGAATGAAACGGTTTTTTAAAAATCTTACTGCAGGCTTTGCCGTTTATTGTGTGCTGATTTTCAGCGTTGTAGGCTACGGTGCAAACTCTCTGCCTGATGAATATACGGTTGCCGATAACGGGAAAATAGACATTGGCAATGTATATTCCGTTTATACGGATTTGAGCGAGGGTGCCGCAGTTTCAACGGGTCAGTCAAATGAATATACTGCCGAAATAAAAGCACTGGGCACAATACCCGTAAAGGATATAAAGATTAGCTTTACACGGCGGCAGTATGTGAATCTCGGCGGCAATATAATAGGTATAAAGATGTATACTGACGGAGTTATTGTTGTTAATGTGGATAAGGTGTCCGTCAAAAACGGAAGTGTTACCCCCGGCACAGACGCAGGTCTACGCGAGGGCGATATAATAACGGCCGTGGAAAACACTCCCGTCAACAGCTCAAAGGAATTTTCGGCTGTTATCGAAAAATCGCAGGGCAAAGCTCTTCAACTGTCTGTTTTGCGAGGAACAAGGGAGTACAGCATGCAGCTTACTCCCGCTTTAAGCACGGGCGGCAAGTATAAAGCAGGCATCTGGGTGCGTGACAGCTCAGCCGGTGTAGGTACAGTCACTTATACTGAGCCCGACAGCGGAAACTTTGTTGCTCTGGGTCATGCGGTGTGTGATGTGGATACGGGCGAGCTGATGCCTCTTTCGCAGGGTGAAGCAGTAGAAGCCGGAATAAAAGGCATTTATAAGGGTTCAAGCGATTTGCCGGGCGAGCTTTGCGGAATGTTTACGGGTGTTACCGTGGGCAGACTGACAGGAAACTGCTCAACGGGAATTTACGGCGTTTTTGACAGCAAAGAATATCTTTCCGGCAAAACCGTGCCCGTAGCCCGTCCTCAGGAAATCAAAACGGGAAAAGCTCAGATACTTTGCACGGTGGATGAAAACGGACCGCAGTATTATGATATTGAAATAACCAAGCTTTATTCATCCTCTGATACAGCAAACCGTAATATGGTAATAAAAGTTACCGATGAAAAGCTGATTGAAAAAACAGGAGGAATAGTGCAGGGAATGAGCGGTTCGCCGATTATTCAGAATTCTATGCTTGCAGGTGCGGTTACCCATGTTTTTATAAGCGACCCGACGCAGGGCTACGGCGTTTTTGCAACCAATATGCTTGAAGCTGCGCCGTAACCAAAGCTGTTTCAAGATGATACAATATCATTTTGAAACGGCTTTTACTTAATTTTTGCTTTAGATTTAGTTTGCGCTGTTGACAAATAAAAATGACGGGAGTATAATATAAAAGTGAATTTTAGCTGTTTACAGCGTCAAAGCAAACAGCTTCAGGAGGAGAAAAAACCATGTCCAAATATTATCAGCCTGAAATAGAGTGTGCAAGCATTGAGGAACTCAAAGCAATGCAGAGCGAAAAGCTTGTGGCTCAGGTAAAAAGAGTTTATGAAAATGTCAAGTATTACCGTGATTTAATGGATGAAAAGGGTGTAACCCCCGATGATATTAAGTCTGTTGACGATTTACATAAGCTGCCCTTCCTTACAAAAGCGGATTTGCGTGATGCTTATCCCTACGGTTTGCTTGGTACTGATCTTAAAAACTGCGTTCGTATTCAGTCCACCAGCGGCACCACGGGTCGCCGTGTGGTAGCTTTTTACACTCAGAAAGATGTTGATATGTGGGAAGAATGCTGCGCCAGAGCCGTTATGGCGGTAGGAGGTACTAACGAGGATGTTTGCCAGGTAGCTTACGGTTACGGCCTTTTTACAGGAGGTCCCGGTCTCAACGGCGGCTCCCACAAGGTGGGCTGCCTTACCCTTCCGATGTCCTCGGGCAACACCGAGCGTCAGATTCAGTTTATGAGAGACCTTCATGCAACTATCCTTTGCTGCACCCCATCATACGCCGCATATATCGGCGAAACTCTTAAAGAAATGGGACTCACCCCTGACGATATCGACCTTAAGGCAGGTATCTTCGGCGCTGAGCCCTGGACTGAAGCTATGCGCAGGGATATCGAAAAATCCCTCGGAATCAAGGCTTACGATATTTACGGTCTTACCGAAACCAGCGGTCCCGGTGTTGCCTTCGAATGTGAAGAGCAGACAGGTATGCATATAAACGAGGACCATTTCCTTCCCGAAATTATTGACCCCGAAACAGGCGAAGTGCTTCCCGTAGGAAGCAAAGGTGAGCTCGTTTTCACCAGCCTTGATAAGGAAGGCTTCCCGCTTCTCAGATACCGAACCAGAGATATCTGCGTTCTTTCAAGGGAAAAGTGCTCCTGCGGCAGAACTCTTATCAAGATGAGTAAGCCTATGGGCAGAAGCGATGATATGCTTATCATTCGCGGAGTAAATGTGTTCCCCTCACAGATTGAAACCGTTCTCCTCAACGAAGGATACTCCGCAAATTACCTTATTGAGGTTGACAGGGCCAACAACACCGATACTCTCGATGTTTCCGTTGAGCTTACCCCTGAGCAGTTCTCAGATACAGTTAAAGATCTTTCAGCAAAAGAAAAGGCTCTTGCAAACGCAATAAAGACCATGCTCGGCATCAATCCCAGGGTTCATCTTGTAGCGCCTAAGACCATCACCAGGAGTGAAGGTAAGGCGGTAAGAGTTATTGACAAGAGAAAGCTTCACGATTGACAGTTTGAAAGGAGAACAATAATATGAGCGTAAAGCAGATTTCAGTTTTTATTGAGAATAAAAAAGGTAAGCTTGCCGAGGCAACAAGATATATTGCTGACCATAGCGTAAATCTTAAGGCTCTTTCCATTGCAGATACTCAGGATTTCGGAATTCTCCGCATCATCTGCGATGACCCTGCTGCGGCGAACGAGATTCTTATGAACGGCGGTTACATTACAACCGTTACCGATGTTCTTGCGGCAGCTATTTCGGATACTCCCGGCAGCCTTGCTTCAATTCTTGAAGTTCTTTCCGAGGCAAATGTTGTAGTTGAGTACACTTATGCTTTCCTTTCAGCCAAAACAGGCGCTTATATGATTTTCAGAGTTGATGACAATCAGGCAGCCGCAGCAGCCCTTGCGGGAGCTGGAATCAAAACCGCAAATCAGGGAGACCTCTTCTGATTAAGGTAAAAGCTACAAAACTAAAATAAAGCTCTGTATTGCAAATATTGCACAGGTCCGTAAAAAACGGACAATGAAAAAAACACCCTCCTATGGTAGAATTAAAGAAACTACTATAGGAGGAATTTTTATGTCCAGAAGTTACAGGCACGTCAAACAGTATGAAAAAGAAATATTGGAATTAAGTAAACAAGGTTTGATGCAAAAAGAAATAGGTGAAAGGTTTGGAATGAGTGCAGAACAAATAAAAGAGTTT
>JAZSIQ010000059.1:0-2475 GCA_045533875.1 Acutalibacteraceae bacterium
GAAAAATTACAAGAGAAAAAACACATATTAAACTAAAAGATTGACTTTTTATGCCTTTTGGATGTACGATATATACAGGTGATGATATGAATTCTGAAAAATGCTTCGTTTTTGGGGCGGGCGAATATTACGGTTGTGAAAAGCCTTGTATTGATGGTTTCGTTGTTGCTGCCGATGGCGGTTATAAAAAACTTTACGAATGGGGTATAAACCCTGATGCTGTTATAGGAGATTTCGATTCTGCCGAAATGCCTGAAGGCATTGATGCGATAAAGCTTAATCCTGTAAAGGATGAAACCGACACCCTTGAAGCGGTGAGGCTCGGTATTGAAAAGGGCTGTACGGATTTTTATATTTACGGCGGTACGGGCGGCAGGAGTGACCACACCTTTGCCAACATTCAGCTTATTACGATGCTTGCAAAAAAAGGATTGAAAGCAAGACTTTTCGGCAACGGTGAAATTATGACGGTTATTCATAATTCTTCCATTGCTTTTTCTGAGAGGTCACAGGGATATGTTTCTGTTTTTTCTCTTTGTGAAAAGAGTGAGGGTGTAAGCGAAACGGGGCTTAAATATCTGCTTGATGCCTATGATATGACCAACGATTACGCCATAGGAGTAAGTAATGAATTCATTGGCGAAAGGGCTGAAATTTCCGTAAAAAAAGGCACCCTGCTCGTGATATACACGAACAGGGCGACTGTTGAATAATTATTTTACATCTGCGTTTACGTATTTTGCAGAAAGCTTTGAGTAAACGATTTTTTGGCTTGTGTAAAGTCCGAAATATCCGCTGAGCATATAACTTACCGCGCAGGACGTGACGTAAGGAATTATCTGAGAAGTGCCGAAAAGCTCTATGCTCAGTATTATTGATGCTATGGGGCAGTTTACAACTGCGCAGAACATGGAAACAAGGCCAAGCGAAGCGCCGAAGCCTTTGTTTAATCCTATAAAAGAGGAAACCGTGCTGCCGAGTGTGGAGCCGATAAAGAAAGTGGGTACGATTTCTCCGCCCTTATATCCTGAGCAGATTGTAAGCACGGTAAAAAGAATTTTTAAAGCGAATGCTTCGGGTCTTGCAACCCCCGTGCATATCGCTTTTTCTATTATCTCGGAGCCTGCGCCGAAGTAATCCTGAGTGCCGAGGAGAGCACCGAGGAGTACTACCGCAAGTCCGCCTACAGCAGCTCTTAGAAATGTGTTTTTAATGAATTTTTCAAGAAGAAATTCACCCTTGTGGAGCATGATGCAGAAGATGATTCCCGCAAGTGCACTAACTGCTCCGATTGCGGCGGATTGCAGAACAATCTGCCACGAAAGCTCGGGTATAACTGCAAGCTGATAGCTTACAGGGTGAGCGCCGAGAAGTGCGGATACACCGTAAGCCGCAAGCGAGGATACAATACAGGGGATAAGGGCGGCGTAGTGCATGATGCCTATGCTGATTACTTCGATGGCAAATATAGCGGCAGTCATGGGGGTGCCGAAAAGTGCCGAAAAAACAGCGCTCATGCCGCACATTACCGCAATGGGTACATCCTTTTCGCCGAGCCTGAAAAGCTTGCTGAGATATTTGCCTACTGTGCCGCCGAGCTGCAGAGCTGCACCCTCACGGCCTGCCGAGCCGCCGAAAAGATGGGTTATAACGGTGCTTATAAATATTGCAGGCGCAAGCAGGAAAGGAACCTTTTCGCTTGAACGTACGGAGTCTATTATTTTGTTTGTGCCTGTGTGACCGAGTCTGAACAGCTTGTAAATTGCGGCAATTACTATGCCACCCGCAGGCAGAAACCACACTATATAAGGATGAGCTTCACGAAAAGCGGTGGCGTATTCGATGCTTGTGTGGAATACGGAGCCCACAAGTCCGCCTGAAAGTCCGCTTACTCCTGCTACAATTATCCATTTTGCAAAAGTGAAAATGTACTTTTTGATTCTCAGCAGTATGCTTTTTATACAAGGTTTTTCCAAATCCGAAATCATCTCCGACGGTGTTTAAAATCGGTATCTATGGTATCACAGGAGTTTGTTTCTTTCAATTGTAAAGCTGACGAAAAATGAGATTAAAAAACAAAAAACATCGGCATTTTGACCGATTATGAAACATTGACATTATAATAATAAAATGTTAAAATAATAACACAGCCGCTGTCAGCAACGACCGTGGCTTTTTGATTTGTTCGGAGGTAATCATGCACGAAACGGCACTCACTCAGAACCTGATAAACATAGCCTGCAAGGCTCTTGAGGGTAAAAAAATTACAAAAGTGAACAGCGTTACCGTGTGTGTGGGCGCTTTGTCTGGAGTGCTTTACGATGCCATGGAGTTTGCTTTTGAAGCGATGAAGCATGGCACCGTGCTTGAAACCGCCTGCCTTGCCTTTGAGGAATTGCCCGTAACCGCAAGGTGCAGGGACTGTACCGCCGTGTATAACCCCGTCGGTTTTCCGTATATCTGCCCCGATTGCGG
>JAZSIQ010000100.1:0-12890 GCA_045533875.1 Acutalibacteraceae bacterium
TTTGCCTTCATTTCTTCTTCGTCAAACCAACGGGTGGTAACGGTTTTACTTTCGGTGAAGAAACGGAAACCGTCCTTGCCCAGGGTGTGAAGATCGCCGAAGAAGGAGAGCTTATGGCCGTTGAAGGGGAAAACGCCTACGGGAACGGGGATGCCTACATTTACGCCTACCATGCCGCCGTCAGTTCTCTTGGCGAATTCACGGGCATAGTAGCCGCTCTGTGTAAAGATAACGGAGCCGTTTGCGTAGGGGTTGGCGTTCATAACGGCAAGACCCTCTTCAAAATTCTTTACTCTCTTTATGCAGAGCACGGGGCCGAAGATTTCGCTTGTGCCTATGCTCATATCCTCTGTAACATTATCAAAGATTGTGGGGCCGAGATAGAAGCCGTTTTCATAGCCTTCAACTACAACATCTCTGCCGTCAAGCACAAGAGTTGCACCTTCCTCAATACCCTTGTTTATCCAGTTTGTAACTCTCTGCTTATGAGCGCCGTCAACAACGGGTCCGAGCTTTGATTCCTTATCGTAAGCAGGGCCGATTTTGAGTTCTTTTGCAAACTCAACAAGCAGCTTTACAAGCTCATCCGCAATGCTTTCCTGAGCAACTACTACGGGCAGAGCCATGCAGCGTTCGCCTGCGCAGCCGAAGGAGGAGTTGATGATGCCTCTTGCGCTTCTTTCAAGAGCCGCATCCTCAAGAACAAGAGCATGGTTCTTTGCCTCGCAAAGGCACTGAACTCTCTTGCCGTTGGCAGCGGCGGTGGAGTAAATGTGAAGACCTACCTTGGTTGAGCCGACAAAGGAAACTCCCTTGATATCGGGATGCTCAAGGAGAATGTTTGCTTCGTTTCTTGAGCAGGTAACTATGTTGATAACGCCGTCAGGCAGACCTGCTTCCTTCCACAGCTCGGCAAGGCGCATGCAGGTCATAGGAGTTGAGGAAGCAGCCTTGAGAACGATTGTATTGCCGCAGGCAATGCAGATGGGGGTCATCCAGCCCATGGGAATCATGCCGGGGAAGTTGAAAGGAATAATTCCTGCAAAAACGCCGAGGGGCTCTCTGTAAAGAGTGGTGTCATAGCCTGAAGAAGTGTCACGAAGGCTTTCGCCCATAATCATTGAAGGTGTGCCGCAGGCAAGCTCAAGGGGCTCCTTGACTTTAAGAATATCACCTTTAGCTTCAGACCATACCTTGCCGTGTTCTCTTGCAACAAGCTCGGTGAGCTCGTCCATGTGCTCTTCAAGCAGCTCTCTGAACTTGAAGAGAATCTGAACTCTCTTGAAAACGGGTGTATCGGACCATGCGGGGAAAGCTTTCTTTGCGCACTCAACCGCATAGTTTACTTCTTCCTGAGTGCAGCAGGGGGTCTGAGCCTGAACTTCGCCTGTGCTGGGGTTGTAGATGTCCATGTATTTTTCACTCTTGGATTCAATCCATTCGCCGCCTGCAAGGAATTTAAGCTTTTTAACTGCCATGATTTCAACTCCTGTAGTTTTATATTAACACTTTTATTTTATTATTTTATCTTTAAATTGTCAATGAAAAAGTGAAATAAGCAATGCGAAGGGTAACGGATTAACTGCGGAGCTTTGCCGCAAGCTGATATGAGCATTAACGGTAAGATGAATGGAGTAATAATGAACAAAGTTAAGCCGTTATATATGTGGAAAATGATGAAATAAAAAATTTTTTGAAAATTTCTGTGACAAAGACGAAAAAGTGTCATATACCTTATGAACTGTAAAACACAGGTCAGTTTACTAAGGAGGAATTTATATGTTAAAGAAAAGCGTATTACTTTTGGTGGCAATTATTATCTTCATGGGTACGTTTTGTGTTTTTGCGAGCGCCGAAGCGGCAGACATAATAACGGAGTATATCTTTGCGGGCGAGGCAGAAGAGGGATATACGACAGCATGGGAAAGTGATGGGTCTGATGACTTTGCGCAAGATGTTTACTTGTATTACACTTTAGATGTTGATGAGGACGGTTACTATGCAATAGGTTACAGTAATGAAATGGCAAGCGTATGGGTTGGCATTACGGCGCAGGATAATTATGATGAGATTGCTTATGAAATGAATGTTACGGATTTAAACGTAATCCAAAAAATATATTATCTGCCCAAGGGTGCTTACAATGTATTGATTGATATGTATTATGCAGATGTTTCTGTGGGATTTTTCGTGCATATTCTCGGCTCGGAAATAACCGATATATCCTTTAAACATGAGTTGATTGACAATATTGATTTTTGTTACAGCGACGAGTACAACAGTCACGGCTTTTGCGTGTATGACGATGCCGTTATCACTTTTTCGTCGGGGAAAGAATTTGAGTGGCAAGGCGGAAAAGAATTTTATTCAAACAGCAACGCTCTTTGCGGCATAGCCGACAAAATCTATATTTACGGTAAGGGCGATGTTGATATTCTGTTTTTGGGAGAAAGAATTGAAACAGAGATAACCGTATATCCTACATCCTATTACATTAGAGAAGTCAGTTTGAGCAATGCGGATTATTACATCGAAACGTTGAAAAAGAGCGAAATTCCTGTCTTTTCTCAGGGTGAAACGCTGACAGTAACCTTTACTGACGGAACAAAGCAAACGGTTGAGTGTTCTCCGTACCCTGTGCCGATAAAAATGCCTAATGATAAGGAATATGACGTAAGAATAATTTTTGAATATGTCGGCACGGAAGATGCCGAAATAAATATATATCTTGAGCGTTGTTCAATTAAAACGTTTGAGTCACAAAGCTCGTTTTTTGAAAGAGTTATTGATTTTTTAAAGGACATTTTAGCGCTGATATTAAGCTTTTTTATGTGATGCTCAGAAAAAAAGTAAAAATTTTTATCTGATTTAATCAAAAAAAACGGGATTCACACAAAGGTGAATCCCGTTTTTGCTGTGTTTGTTCTGTATGCAAATAAGTGTGTTGCTGCTAAAAAACATACTCAGCAGAATTTATGCTTTTTCCGTCTCTTCTGCCGTACCAGGCAACAATGCGAGCGTAATCGAACCAATTATCCGCTTCGGATTTTGCTATCCTCAGAGTTGTTTTTTTCTTTTCAGGCTGAGTGGCGGCAGGGTCAAAAATGAGGCGGAAATATTCGTGCCAATCATACAGCGTTTCAAAAACTTTTTCATCCTTACCGGGCAGAGCAATCATTTCCTTCTGATACCTGAGAAGGTCATCAAAAAGCTCAGAGTCCTCAAAATACCTTTCAAGGTAGTTCTTTGCATCGTCATAAAATGCTTCAAGCTCTGCTGCACTGCACAAGAAGAGGGCTTCTTCAAAATCCCAATAAATATTGCCGAAGCGCTCATCCGTGAAATTCAGATCGCCTTTTCTTTCAAGGAAGGGCTCAAAAGATTTGCAGGTATAGTCAAGCAATCTTTTTATAACACGGCTTTCGTTCTCAATCCAATCATAAAGCTTCATATAGAAATCGTAATATGAAACATTGTGAGCCTTTCTGAGATATACTGCAAAAAACCTGAGCAGACCCATATTGTGAAAGCCTATAGCCGAAATTGCAACTCGTTCTGCGGTAAGCCATTCGGCTGAGCTCATGGTGCTTGTTTCAACCACAACACAGGAGCGGGAAAAAGAATCGTGATTTTCAGTTGCAATGCTGTGCTTCTGACAAAACTGAGAGGTTACTGTTTTGATTTTATATTTCTCCTGTATTTCATCGGAATACAGAATGGTATTGGGGAGAAGTTCGCAGCGGTAAACAGCGATCGAATAATGCTGACCCGCCTCGATAACTTCAAAGAGTCCTTTACAGAAGCTTTCCAGAGTTTCGCCCGGCAAGCCGAGGATAATATCCGTGTAAGTATATATTCCTGCTTCGCGGTAGGCTTTGAGAACCTGAGAAAGATTGCTGTTGCTCATGTTTTTTCTGCCGACTATTTCAAGCACGGTTTCAGACATACTTTGCACGGCAACAGAAATACCACGGTTAAGCTTACGGGAATCAAGCTTTTGATTAATTCTGAAAACAAGATCATCTTTGTTTTTTGCGGAGATTGTTTCGAATTTCTGCGGATAACCGTATTTTTTGTTGAGTTCAACCACGTAATCGGCGGTTTCTTCATCTCTGCTTACTATGCCGAAATTCGAATCTGCGCACATACAGAAAGAAATTTTGTTTTTTGCAATCCAATCAAGGTCATTTTTTACACGCTCATCAGGGAAAAGGCGGAAACTTTCCTTGCCCTCACTCCAACAGCAGTAAATGCATTTGTAAGGGCAGCCACGGTTGGTTTCGATAATAGCATCAATCTGAAAATCGGAATATTTGGGATTATGAATAATTTTATCAAAAATTCCTGCAGCATAGGGAGACGGGAACCGGCTCAGGTCACATACGGGAACCGACGGCGTTTTTATACATTTCCTGTTTTTTCTGTATGAAATATTTGCAATATTTTCAAAGGATTGCTGTGTTAAACAGCTTTTTAAGACTTCATAAAAAGCTATTTCGCCTTCGCCGTGAATAAGCAAGTCGATGAAGCTGTATGCTTCAAGATATTCCGTGTTGTTAGGCACCTGAGGACCGCCGAAAACAGTTATTACAGCGGGGTATCTTGCTTTGATTTCTTTTGCAAGAGCAAGGTTGTATTCGATATTCCACAAATAGCAGGAAAAACCTATTATGTACGGTTGGCTGATTTTTTCAATAGTTTTATCAATGGGTTCCTTCTCGAAAAAAATATCTGCAAGAGTGAAATTTTGTTCTATTTCTTCATACTGAAAAGAATATGCCGCAATTGTGCCTGAGGCGTAGGGCAAAAAGAAAGATTTGGAAAGCGAATTGCTCGGTTGAACAAAATAAATATTTTTCTTCATTGAAAGCCCCCTCTCTTTTTAAACGACAACGAAAAGATTATTTTTGATTAAAATACATTCTATCATAGCAAAAAATAAAAAGCAATATTGTTCCTTGATAAAATTTTTCCAAAGAAGCCTAAAGAAATCTTTATCAAAGAATAATGCTTAAGCATAAAGATAATTCTCCGGCAGGGCCGAGGGATTACACAGAGTTAATCAGTATATTCAGTATATTGCGCAGAGCTTATGCTCTTTCCGTCTTATTGGCCGTGCCGGTATATCCGGGTCAAACTTAACTGTGTTTTGTTTCAAAAAATGAAAAGCAACCTTTAGCTTGAAAACCTGTTCAACAAGTGGTAAAATCAATTAAGAGATTGAGAGTTTTGGTTTCGGAAAGAGGGGCTGTATGAACAGAAAAGAGCTGGAAAATTATATATCCGAAACATATTCGGTAACCCCTGAGCATCCGTGGATGATGTATCCCGACAATACGGTATTCCGCCATGCGAACAACCAAAAATGGTTTGCGCTTGTTATGAGCCTGTCAAGGTCAAAGCTCGGAATCGCAGGGAAAGAAAAGGTCGATATAATGAACCTCAAATGCAACCCTGTTCTGATGGGCTCGTTGCTTAATGAAAACGGCTTTTTCCCTGCATACCACATGAGCAAAACCAATTGGATAACCGTCGCCCTTGACGGCAGCGTTGACAGTGAAAAAATCAAATGGCTGGTTGACCTCAGCTTTGAGCTTACTGCTCTCAAAGTAAAGAAACCGCACGGAGGAGAAAAGAATGTTTGATATAAGATTTGCAACCGAAAACGATACGGAGCTTATTCTGTTGTTTATAAAGGCTCTTGCGGAGTATGAAAAAATGACAAACGAGGTTGTGGCAACCCCCGAACTATTGAAAGAATGGATTTTTGAAAAAGGAAAGGCAGAGGTTCTTTTTGCCGTAGAAAACGGTAAGGAAGTGGGTTTTGCGCTGTTCTTTCATAATTTCTCAACCTTCCTCGGCAGGGCAGGCGTATATCTTGAGGATTTGTTTGTGCTGCCCGAATACAGAGGAAAGGGCTATGGCAAAGCACTTTTGAAAAAACTTGCCGTAATAACTGTTGAGCGTGGTTGCGGCAGGCTTGAATGGTGCTGCCTTGACTGGAACAAACCGAGCATTGATTTTTATCTTTCCCTCGGTGCAAAGCCTATGGAGGATTGGACAATCTACCGCCTTACAGGTGATGCTCTCAACGCTCTTGCAGGAAACAGATAGAGTGCCTGCATTCGAAAGGAGTATTAAATATGGCATACATGGGTGCAATGCTGATTGGCATGATAACAGGCGGAATCATGATGGCTGTTCTGGGTACGATTACGCTCGTTTTGTGTATAGCTGTCTTCATAGATTCACGCCGCCACGGGATGAAAACCGGGTGGTGGATTGTTGCCACTTTGATTTGCAATTTTTATACGGTTGTTCCCTATGTGGCGGTAAGAGTGAAAAAGGCTCGCCGCAAATGCCCTGCCTGCTCATCCAAGGCGGGTGAAAATGACAGTTATTGTGAATCCTGCGGCAGTCAGCTAAAGGAAGTCAACGATGCCAAGGTTGCAAAAATATTTATTGTTGTTTTCTGGTTGGCATCGGTAATTGCTATGATAGTTTCGGAATTGATAACCGCATTAACACATTAAAAAATAAGTTTTCGCAAATAAAGCTTGTCTTGTAAAGATGAAGAATAACGATTCTTCGTTTTACAAGGCAAGCTTTTTGTTTTTGACGGTTTTTTGAATAACATTTGCTCCTTCGGGAAAGATAAGTTCGAATTATCATAAAAAGGAGCGGTTTTGTGGCAATATCGGACAATGAGTACAGTAAAATGGCAAAAAAAGCTTCGCCGCCAACAAGAAAGATTTTTAACTGTGTCATGGCATTTCTGTCAGGCGGATTTATCTGTGCCTGCGGCGAAGGGCTGAGGATGTTGTATATGTATCTGGGATTAAATGAAGACGAGGTAAAAGCTATGGTGCCCGTTACAATTATTGCGGTCACGGCAGTGCTTACGGCAATAGGCGTTTTTGATTCCATAGCCTATTATGCGGGAGCAGGCACGATCGTGCCCATTACGGGCTTTGCCAATTCCGTGGTTTCCCCTGCAATGGAATTTCAGAGTGAGGGCAGAATTCTCGGCACGGGAACGAATATGTTCAAAATCGCAGGTCCTGTAATAGTGTACGGTACAGCGGCGGCGGTTGTTTACGGGCTTGTTTATTTTTTGATTTCAAAAGGGTGATTGATATGACAAGACAGGGAAGATATACCGTTGTGCTTGACAGCCGACCCGTGATAATCGGCAGAGCGGCAGTGGCAGGCAAAAAAGAGGAAGAAGGACCTCTGGGCAAAGAATATGATTTTATTTATGAGGATGCAACAGCCGGGGAATCCAGCTGGGAAAAAGCGGAGAGTGTAATGCACCGTGATGCCTTGATGAGAGCAATTAAAAAATCAGGTATCCCTGAGGGCGATATAGATATAGTATTTGCGGGCGATTTGCTTGACCAATGCACGGGAAGCACCTTCGGAATAAAAGATATGCAGGTTCCGTTTGCGGGGCTTTACGGCGCTTGCTCAACCATGGCGCTGTCACTTTGCATGGCAGGAATAAGCGTTGAATCAGATTTTGCACGCATTGCAACAGCGTCAACCTCATCGCATTTTTGCTCTGCAGAAAAGCAGTTCAGAACGCCGCTTGAGTACGGCGGTCAGCGTGACCCTGCCTCGCAATGGACTGCAACTGCGGCAGGCGCAGCGGTGGTTGCGAAGAACGGCAACGGGGCAAGAATAGAGAGTGTGCATATAGGCAGAATAGTGGATTACTCCATAAAGGATGCCAACAACATGGGTGCGGCAATGGCACCCGAAGATGTTAAACTAACACCATGCCCGTCAAATCAAAAATAAATGAAAATGCAAAAGAATAAAAAGAAAACATAATAGCAGCACAGTTGTCATACAAAATCTGATAACGGGAGGTTGATTGGAAAACAAGACGGGCAAAAGTGTTGTCATTGTTCTTCGTATATGTTACACTTAAAAGCGAAGAAATTTCTTTATAGTAATTAATTAAAACAATCAGGAAGGAATGTTGATATGTATAAAATCGAACTTGGTAAAAGCGGATTGCAGGTGCCTACGGTTGCCGTCGGCTGTATGCGAATAAGCGACAAGAGCGAAAAAGAGGTTTCTGCGTTTGTTGATACGGCGCTTTCAAACGGTGCGAATTTCTTTGACCACGCAGATATTTACGGCGGCGGAAAAAGCGAATCCGTTTTCGGTAAGGCAATTTCGCCTTCAATGCGTGACAAGGTTATAATTCAGACCAAATGCGGAATCCGTCAGGGCAGATTTGATTTTTCCTATGAGCATATTGTGAATTCCGTAAACGGCAGCCTTGAAAGGCTCGGTACGGATTATATCGACGTTCTTCTGCTTCACAGACCCGATGCGCTTATGGAGCCCGAGGAGGTTGCAAAAGCCTTTGATGAGCTCAAAGCAGCAGGCAAGGTGCGCCATTTCGGCGTGTCAAATCAGAATCCGTATCAGATGCAGCTGCTTCAATCCTGCATGGATATGCCGCTTTGCGTGAATCAGCTTCAGTTCGGTGTTATGCATGCGCCGATGATTCAGGCAGGCATAAACGTTAATATGTATAACGATTCTGCGGTAAACCGTGACGGCGGCGTGCTTGATTTCTGCCGTCTTAACAAGATAACGATTCAGCCGTGGTCACCCATGCAGCACGGCTTCTTCAAGGGTTGCTTTAATGATAACGAAAAATTCCCCGAGCTCAATGCGAAAATGGCGGAAATTGCCGAGAAATACGGCGTATCAAAAACAACCGTTGCCTTTGCGTGGATTCTCCGCCACCCTGCAAAGATGCAGCCTGTCACGGGCACAACAAACCTTGAACGCCTTGCGGACTGCCTAAAGGCAACTGAGGTTAAGCTCACTCGTGAAGAGTGGTACGAAATCTATAAAGCGGCAGGCAACGTCCTCCCGTAATAAGCCTGATATTGCCAAAGCCCACTGTGACTTCCACAGCGGGCTTTTTGTTTTTAATGCTTAAGCAAAAGACTTCAGTAAAGCCAAGACGGGCGAGCTCAAAGCAAGCCCAAAAGGATTGAAAGAAAATCAAACCTCCAAGTATAATAGTAGTGGTTTGGCAGCCGCATTACTAAAATACAAGGAGGTTTAATTTTTATGAAAAAAGATAGCGAGATGAGAAGTTCATCCCACACAAAGTACAGATGTCAGTACCACATAGTTTTTGCACCGAAGTACAGAAGAAAAGCAATCTACGGAGAACTAAAAAAAGATATCGGACAGATATTGAGAAAATTGTGTGAGCAAAAGAATGTAGAAATACTTGAGGCAGAAGCGTGTTCCGACCACATCCACATGCTTGTAAGTATCCCGCCGCATATAAGTGTAGCACAATTTATGGGATATCTCAAGGGAAAAAGTACATTGATGATTTTCGACCGGCATGCAAATTGAAATACAAGTATGGTTCCAGAAGTTTCTGGTGCAGAGGGTATTATGTAGATACAGTCGGACGAAACAAGAAGCAAATAGCAGAACATATAAGGAATCAGCTTGAAGAAGATTACGCAGTAGACCAAGTCACAATGAAAGAGTACATAGACCCGTTTACGGGTAGCAAGACAAAGTAGGCAAAATAAAACAGCCGCACGGGAGCGGCTGCCAGTGACAGTAATGCGCTGCTAAACCTTCAGAGCCCCTTTTAGGGGCAAAGCCAGTAATCGCCCCTTGAAGGGGCAGTGCAAACCCCCGGCTCAGCCGGGGGTGATTCAACTGTAATTCTTACTTCTCCGTTTGAAATGACAGTTAATGTTAATGTCTGTGTTTCCTCATCCCAGTCGGCTCTGCCTTTAGCGACGTTTGAACCGTCTGCAGTAACTGTTGGCTGTGTTTCAAAACCTGAAATTTCAATAACGGATGTTCTGAAATTCTTGGGGTCGCTTCTTCTGCCGCCTGCGGCATAAGCGAGCATAAATCCGTTTTCATCCTCAAGCCCTGCGCATACGGCATCTGTATCAAGCCTCAGATTGCACAAATCAATCTCAATCTTTTCTTCGCTTTCTTTGATTACGGCATAGGTATGCGCAACAAATTCGGCATCCAGCTTTTTTTTGCTGTTGGGCAGAGTGTAGCTTACGCTCTGCTCGCTGTCAATCGTTTTGTTTTCGTTGCTGTTAAAAATGTAGATATAATCGTTCATATCAAACAGCACACCGTTGCCCTGATAAGTTTCTTCGTAGTGCTTGTTGAAGAAACGTTCCTTTATGGGATTAATGAAAAGCAGATTCAGGAAATATTTAAAGTCGTTGAGTATGTAGCTGTCAGGCAAAACCTCATCGGGGTCGGAATAAATGGGCAGAATGGGTATTATATAATATCTGCCTGTTGAGGGTACCCAATCCTTTGTGCAGTCAAAATAAGGTGTGACGTCAATCTTTTCCTGCAAAAGGGTGAAGGAATCGCAGTAAAGCCCCTGAAGAACGTGGGCATCGTTACCGCTGAGGGGATAGGAGTAAGGCAGAGTCATTTTATAAGCGACTTTCACCTTTTCCTTTACCTGCTCTTTATCGGGCACGGCACCGCCCAGAATCAGCTGATAAATCGGATAGAGAACGTCGTAAAACGTTGGAGTCAGAACAACCTCTCCGTCAACAAAATGGTAAAGTCCGCCTCTGCTGAAGGTGCCTTCAATGGCGTAAACCGTTGCGCCTGCGACAAGGTCAAAAATCATATCAATTCCGTAAAGTGCAGGGGGATATTTGGAAGTGAAAGCAAAATCAGGTTCGTTGGGCTTTAATCCGACATTGTCGTATTCCGTGAAGCCCTCTTCATACCAGAGAAAATTCTCAAGATTTACGCCCCAGTTGCCGCAAACACCGTCAAGCCAGCAGCCCATAATGTTTGCCTGGCTTGCGAAATGCCTGCCGTGACCGTTGTGCTTATCCATGATAATTACGTTTTCGGAATTGCTTTTGAGAAGCTCATAAAGCTCTTTATCCTTGAGAATGTGGTTGACATAGTTGAGCTTTTTCCAATAGATATACTCCATATCCTGCCAGATGAAAAGTCCGCCGTTTTCGGCGCAGGCCTTTATGCAGGATTTCATTCTTGCAAGAATGTTTTTGTTAACGCCGTTGTCCTCGGTCACTTCGTCGTAAGCGAGCTTTTCGTTGGTAACGCCGTTTGTTGAAAGCTCAACCTGAACAAAGCCGATAAGAGATTTATGCTCTTTAAAAACTGCGGAAAGCTCTTCCTGAGTGAACGGGTCACGGGTTTTGTTGGTGCAGAAGCACTCCGACTGGCAGACAATAGGAACATTTGCCTCATCGGTAACCGTAAGAAGCTCATCCCAGAATTCCAGCTGCCTTGCGGGGGTCATATCCGTTGGACCCTCGTCAATATAAATAACCGCAAAATTCCTGACATCTTCGGGGAGAGCGTAGTAAGTTTTTATTGCGTATTCGGCAAAGGCTTCACCCTTTTGCGGTCCGCCCCAAACAGGGCAGTTTCTTATCATAAAAAGGGGATTTTCTTCGTCAACATACATGCGAAGTCCGTCAACCTGCTTGCGGGTTCTGATTTCGGTTGTTTGCGTTGCCTTTTCGGGCAAAAGAACAAATTGTGAATCGGAAACGGCATCAACCGAAGCCGTAGCTTCAAAGGGAATCATAACGAGAATTGCCAAAATTATAAAAATACTTATAAATCTTTTCATTTTCAGCTCCTTTTCTGCCGGAAATTGCCGCTAAAAGTATATCACACGCAGTGGCGCCTATCAAGTATTAATTTGCGTTTGCAGTTGCACCATACTGCTTTCGGGAAAATATTATGTTTTTATTGTAATTCTGACAGGAATGTGATAAAATTCAGATTAACAGAAAAAGTTTTACGGATAGGGTGAAGATATATGCTGACACAAAATGTTAACCTTAACGGAAAAACGGTGCTTGTAACAGGTGCGGCAGGTTTTATCGGCTCCAATCTCGTTACGAAGCTTTTACGCACTGTTGACGGCATTAAAATCGTGGGTATAGATAATATGAACGATTATTATGATGTTTCCATTAAGGAATACCGTCTTAAGGAAATAGAAGAGCTTGCCGCTAAAAAAATTTCCTGCAAGTAGGTATTCATAAAAGTAAATATTGCGTATAAAGTTTAAATTGAAGAATGCTTTGAAAAATACGGTTTTGATGTTGTTGTTAACCTTGCTGCTCAGGCAGGTGTGCGCTATTCAATCACAAATCCCGATGTCTATATCGAAAGCAATATAATCGGTTTTTATAATATCCTTGAGGCTTGCCGCAATCATCCCGTTGAGCATCTTGTTTATGCAAGTTCATCGAGTGTTTACGGCTCAAACAAGAAAATCCCCTACAGCACAGACGATAAGGTTGATAATCCTGTCAGCCTTTATGCGGCAACAAAAAAGAGCAACGAGCTTATGGCTCATTCATATTCAAAGCTCTACAATATTCCTTCAACGGGACTTCGTTTTTTCACTGTTTACGGTCCTGCAGGCAGGCCTGATATGGCGTATTTTGGCTTCACAAACAAGCTGAAAAACGGTAATAATATTCAGATATTCAATTTTGGCAACTGCAAGAGAGATTTTACCTTTATTGATGATATTGTAGAAGGCGTTAAGCGTGTTATGCAATGCGCCCCTGAAAAGGAAAACGGCGAGGATGGGCTTCCCATTCCGCCTTACAGAGTTTACAACATCGGCAACAACAGCCCCGAAAATCTGCTCGACTTTGTCGATATCCTTCAGCAGGAGCTTATACGTGCAGAGGTTTTGCCGGCTGATTATGACTTTGAGGCACATAAGCAGCTTGTGCCCATGCAGGCAGGCGATGTACCTGTTACCTACGCCGATACTTCCGCACTCGAAAGAGATTTTGGCTTTAAACCTTCTACCTCTCTGCGTGACGGTCTTCGTAAGTTTG
>JAZSIQ010000169.1:0-10748 GCA_045533875.1 Acutalibacteraceae bacterium
GAAGCACTCAGGGCAAACGGATACAAAACCGCTGTTGTTACCAATAAACCCGATGATGCGGCAAAGGAGACTGTGAAGCATTTCTTCGGGGAGCTTATTGACTTTACTGTAGGACAGGTTGACGGCATATCGCAGAAGCCTGAGCCTGACTGTGTATATACGGCGCTCGAAAAACTCGGCGTTTCAAAGGAAGAAGCAGTTTTTGCAGGCGATTCCGAGGTTGACTGCATAACCGCGCTTAACGCAGGGCTTGATTGCATAGGTGTAACGTGGGGCTTCAGAAGCAGAGAGGTGCTTGTAGAACACGGTGCACGTTATATAACCGATAAGGTTGACGATTTGTTCGGGATTGTTTAATATTGTAATGCAGAACACTCCGATGAAATGAAATTTTAAGAAAACGGGATGTGAAAATATGTCTACTTTACTTTGGCACAATGAATTCAAAGATGACTGGATGTATGCTTTTCCGTTAGGCAACGGAAGAATAGGCGCTATGCAGTACGGTAATCCTCATTGCGAGCAGATTGAAATAAATGAAGAGTCTTTGTGGAGCGGAAGGCAGATAAGGGAAAAATATCACGCTTCCTCCGAAGCACTTGCTCAGATACGTAGCCTTATTTTTGAGGAAAGGCTTCAAGAAGCGGCAGAGCTTGCCCGTGCTACATTTCTGTCTGACCCTCCTGTAGTGCGCTCCTATGAAAGCTTCGGTGAAATCTTTATAGATTTTCTTGATAAATCGCCTTATACGGATTACTGCAAGACTCTTGAACTGGGCGAAGCAATCAACCGCATCTCGTGGACTAAAAGCGGAATTGATTTTAAAAGTGAGTGCTTTGTAAGCGAGGATTACGATGCTCTTGTTTATAAACTGTCGGGTGACGGTCGTCCTTTTTCATGCACCGTAACGGTTAAACGCAAGCAGGATGCTTACACGGGCTGCATAAACAAAAATACCGTTATCATGAACGGACGCACAACGTATGCCGACAGCAGAAACTACGGCGAAGGCGGCGAGGGAATGTCCTTCGGTGCAAAGCTCAGGGTTGAAACCGACGGCGAACTGATCGCATCGCATGAGCTGATTACGGTCAAGGACTGTACATATCTTATAGTTTACGGTGCTTTTGAAACCAACTATAATGCAGAAAAATTTGACGTTGACGAAACTGTTGATTACAGGAAAAAGCTTGATGAGTGTATTGAAAAAATCTGCTCATCCTCTTATGATGAAATCAAGGACCGTCACATCGAAACTCACAAAAAGTGGTTTGATAAAGTGAAATTCGAGCTTGAATCCGAGGATTTATCTCACATTTCAGCCGATGAACGCCTTGATGATTTCTATGACGGAAAAGCAGACTATGACCTGATTACCCTGTATTACAATTTCGGACGCTATCTTCTTATAGAAAGTTCGGGTAAAAACGCACGTCTGCCCGCCAACCTTCAGGGTATATGGTGCCACGATTTCAATCCTCCGTGGGGAAGCGATTTTCATACCAATATCAATTTGCAGATGAATTACTGGCCTGCAGGCTGTGCAAATATTTACGATGCGGAAAAGCCTTTTGTTCATTTTATGAAGATGATAAGCACTTTCGGCACAAAAACCGCTCAGGAGCTTTTTAACGCAAATGGTTGGGTTGTGAATCACACCACCGATGCTTTCGGACGTACAGGTGTGCACGATAGTGTGGACTGCGGATTTTTCCCCATGGCAGGTCCGTGGCTTTGTATGAATCTCTGGGAGCGTTATGAGTATACCGGCAGCACGGAATATCTCAGGGAAATTTATCCCATAATCAAGGGCTCCTGCGAGTTTGTAAAGGATTATCTTATTGAAGATGAGAACGGTCAGCTTGTCACTTCGCCCTCAAATTCTCCCGAGAATGAATTCTATTATACCGATGCAAACGGTGTTAAATGCGAGAGCATGCTCACTCACGGCGCAACCATAGATTTCCAGATTATAAGAGCCCTTTTCACACGCACGGCTTATGCCTGCAAGCTTCTTAATGTTGATGAAGATTTTGCAGAATCCCTTGAGGAAACTCTAACAAAACTGCCGCCCATGCGCATAAGCGAGCGTTATGGCACCGTTCAGGAATGGATAAAGGATTATGAAGAAACCGAACCCGGTCACCGCCACGTTTCGCAGCTTTTTGGCCTTTACCCCGACTATCAGATTAACGAAAGTGACCCCGAAATCTATGAGGCGGCAAAAAGAACGATTGCCCGCCGAATAGAAAACGGCGGAGGCGCTACGGGCTGGTCAAGAGCATGGATGATATGCTTCTGTGCCCGTCTCAAGGACGGTAACGGCGCCGCAGAGCATCTAAGGCATTTGCTCTGCCACTGCACGGCGTACAATCTTTTTGATATTCATCCTCCGTTCCAGATTGACGGTAACTTCGGTGCGGTTGCAGGGATAACGGAAATGCTTATCCAGAGCCATCTCGGCTCGTTCGATAACCGTATCACGGAGCTTTTGCCTGCTTTGCCCGATGCGTGGAAAAACGGAACAATCAAGGGCGTTAAGGCAAGGGGCAACTTTACCGTGGATATGCAGTGGAAGGACGGCGTGCTGAAAAAAGCAACGGTAACCGCCGCCGAGGACGGCGTGTTTATGCTCAAACTCAACAACCGTACGGGCGCTCCGAACGAAAAACAGTACCCCGTTCAAAACGGTATTCTCAAAGCCGCAATGTCGGCAGGAGAGAGCATCAGCCTTACGTTTTAACAAACAAAAGAAAGCCTGCGGACGGTAAAATCCGCAGGCTTATTTTAATGCTGTTAAAGAGCGTTTTTAAAGAACATGGAAATTTCGTCAAACGCAAATCGGATTTGGTTTATCGGTGCAGTAAAGAGCATTTTAAAGCAGTATAATGCGTAATCCGGGTCATCTGTTTCAATCATTGAATTGAAATAGCTGCGCATCAAATAAGGAATATCATCAAGCTCATCAATGACGTTCCCTTTAAGCAATTCAAAGTTTTCTGCGAGGGATGCTTTTGTTACGTTGCAGTCTTTTTTGAGATATATTGTGCCGAAATCTTCATCGGTGATTCCGTCGTCATTTTCAATGGAAGCGGTGTAACAGTCCGCAACAATAAATACTCTTTTACCGTCTTTGCAGGTGAACTGCCTGATGATGGGGGTGAATTCCTTTCCGTTAGGCAAAGTTATCGTTGTGTTGTGATTTTCGCTTTCGTAATCAATTAAATATACGAAGCTTTTTTGGGTTGAATCGGTAAATGTGACCGTAAGTGTTTCGGCGTTGCCTATGCCGTATTCGGGAGAATCGAGTCTGCCGTTATAGTATTCTTTTACGGAGAGATATTTTTCGATATTTGAAGCCTCGATATTTTTAACAAAATATGAAATTTCAAATAAATTAAGCTTTACTTGAAACTTGTTATTGAGGAGATAAACGGTTAATATGTTTTCGCCGTTTACCATTTCGTTGTCGGAGTAAGCGTACCTACCTGATTCAACGTCGGTTGAAAGAGATTTGCCGTTTGAGAAATTGATGTCTAAAACAAGTGAGTAGAAATAATATGCATGCTTTGCTTTGCCGTTTGCGTCCGCCTCTTCAAAATTATAATTATGAAGATAACAGATCATGTCATTTGCAGATGACACACTTTCGATTTCACCGTAGTATTCTATATGCACGGAAGGGGAATACTCATAGTTATTAATGAGGAAGACAACGGTTCCTTCATTCAAATAAAATACGGAGCCGTAGTTGTTTTTTGAATCATGAATACAATCTTCTCTGTCTCTGAAACCGTTTGCTTTGCCGCTTTCATATTCTTCTGCTGTTTCAACAGAACAACCATCGCTGATAACATAGTAATATCCTGCTTTTTCGGCATTGAAAAAATAAGCCTCGTATTCAAAATTATTATTTATGCCGTTAAGCCCTTGAGCCAACGTACCCTGATAGACGTAAGTTAGGTTGAACGAGTCGCCGTCATCAAAGGTGTGCGTGAATTCGATTTCGTCACCTGCTTCGATTGCGCTTGCGCCAACAGCTCCTGCACCGAGAAGCATTGCAAGGCAGAGGAGTAAAGCGGTTAATCTTTTTGTTGTTTTCATTGTTAACATCCTTTCGTTTAAGGTTAAAATAATCTATAGTATACTGCCTGTAAATATACTACATGAATATAGACAACACAATTTTGTGAAAAGTTCAATCTTTTGTAGAAAAAATAAAACTTTTTTAAAGTTTACCGTTTGTTAATTCTTGGCTGTTGACAAAAAATGCGGTTCGTTATATAATAAATCGTCAATTGAATATGTCCTTATTAAGAGAGGCAGAGGGACAGGCCCTGCGAAGCTCGGCAACCTGTGTTATCCAAGGTGCTAAATCCTGCGGCGAAATGCCGGAAGATAAGGTGTTTTCGCCCGCTGAAGACACTTCGGCGGGTTGTTTTTTACTAAAGGACCTTTGGTTGATAAGTCATAAAGAAAGGTTAGAGAAAGGTTACAAAATGGCAAACTATTTCTTCACTTCCGAGTCCGTAACAGGCGGACATCCCGACAAAATCTGTGACCAGATTTCAGACGCTGTGCTTGATGCTATCCTTGAGCAGGACCCTATGGGCAGAGTTGCCTGCGAAACCTGCTGCACCACAGGCATGGTGCTTGTAATGGGTGAAATCACCACAAGCGCAAACATTGATATCCCCAAAATCGCAAGAGAGGTTGTTTGCGATATCGGCTACGATTGCTCCGAAAAGGGCTTCGACGGCAATACCTGCGCTGTTATGACAGCGCTCGACAAGCAGTCGGGCGACATTGCAATGGGAGTTGACCGCCTCGGCGCAGGCGACCAGGGCATGATGTTCGGCTTCGCATGTGATGAAACAGAGGAGCTTATGCCTCTTCCCATTTCTCTTGCTCACAAGCTTTGCGCAAAGCTTACAGAGGTGCGCAGGGACGGCACTCTTCCCTACCTCAGACCTGACGGCAAGAGTCAGGTAACCGTGGAATACAGTGAGGACGGCAAGCCCGTAAGAATTGACGCTGTTGTTATTTCTTCACAGCACGACGATAAGGTAACCCTTGAGCAAATCCGTGAGGATATAGCTGAAAAGGTTATAAAGGCAACCATTCCTGCCGAGCTGCTTGATGACAACACCGTTTTCCACATCAACCCCACAGGCAGATTTGTAACAGGCGGTCCCAACGGTGACAGCGGACTTACAGGCAGAAAGATTATTGTTGATACATACGGCGGTTATTCAAGACACGGCGGAGGCGCATTCAGCGGCAAGGATCCCACAAAAGTTGACCGTTCCGCTGCATACGCAGCAAGATACGTTGCCAAGAATATAGTTGCGGCAGGTCTTGCAAAGAAGTGCGAGGTTCAGGTTGCTTATGCAATCGGTGTTGAGGAGCCCGTTTCTGTTTTTGTTGAAACCTTCTCAACAGGAATTATTCCCGATTCTGAAATTTCAAAGATTGTAGACAAGGTGTTTGATTTAAGACCTGCTTCGATTATTGAAACCCTCGGTTTAAGAAAGCCCATTTACCGCAAGCTTGCAGCTCTCGGCCACATCGGCAGAACAGATGTTGACGTTGCCTGGGAGAAAACTGACAAGGTTGACGAAATCAGAAAAGCGGCAAATCTTTAATATCGCTACCCTAAGGAGTTAATACCATGATGCTTTCAGTAGTTGTTCCCTGCTATAACGAGGAGGGGAATGTTGCTCTCTTTTACAAAGAAGCAATGGAAGCGTTTAAACGCAGTAATATGAGCTTTGAGTTCGTTTTTGTCAATGACGGCAGCACGGATTCAACTCTATCTGTCCTGAAAAAGCTTTGCTCGGGTCCCGTGCCGATGAAGATTGTGAATTTTTCAAGAAACTTCGGCAAAGAAGCGGCGATGCTGGCGGGTCTTGAAGCGTCAAAGGGCGACTTCGTGGTTGTTATTGATGCGGATTTGCAGCAAAAACCCGAATTGGTACTTGATATGCTCGATTTGCTTGAAAGCGATGCCAACATTGACTGTGTTGCCGCATTTCAGGAAAGCAGGGGTGAAAGTAAGCCCCTTACATTCTTCAAGAAAAGCTTTTACAAGCTTATCAATAAAATGTCGGACACTCAGTTCTTTCAGGGTGCAAGCGATTTCAGATGCATGCGCCGCAGCATGGTGGATGCGGTTATCGGCATGAAAGAGTATCACCGCTTCTCAAAGGGACTTTTTTCCTGGGTTGGCTTCAACACGGTGTATATGCCTTACACAGCGGCACCCCGTGCGGCAGGCGATTCAAAGTGGTCATTCAGGAAGCTTTTCAGATACGCTGTTGACGGTATAGAGTCTTTTTCAACTGCACCGCTCAGGCTTCCGCTTTATCTCGGAGCGCTGTTTTTGGCTTTATCCGTAATTCTTTTTGTTATCCTCATTTTTGCGGCAAAGGAATTTGTTGATGTTGCGGTAATGTTCTTTATAGGCGGCACGGTGCTCTTCTGTATGGGCATCATGGGCGAATATCTCGCGAAAGCTTACATCCAGGGCAAGGACAGACCCGTTTACATCGTTAAGGAAATTATTGATAATGACAAATAAAAAGAGAGCAACCGTTGTCAGCGGTTGCTCTGTTTTGCTATATAGAGAATTTTTTGAGAATCTTCTTAAGCGGCAGGAAAATGATAAATGCTATAGCACAGTTGATTCCTGCCTTGAGCAGGTTGAAGGGGATGATTGCGGGGACGAGCATGGAAACTACCGCTTTTACACCTGCGCCTGTAAAAATGCCTGTGAAAATAAGATTGAGCGGAATCATGACAACGGTCATTGCAACCGTGGCACATACAAGGCCTATAAGCAGGCTTTTTGTGTTTTTACCGAACTTTTTATAAATCAAATCTGCGGAGAGGATAAGCACGCCCGAGGCGATAAAATGCATCATAAAGCCAATCCAACCGCTTGAGGCACTTACGGTGATTGCCTGAATGAGACAGGCAACAAGCAGTATGAGCAGACCGGAGCCTGAACCGAGCATCAGCGTGCCGAGCAGAACAGGAACATCCGCCATGTCGTATTCAAGGAACGGAGCGGCAGGGATAAGCGGCATTCGCACCGCATAAAGAAGCACGATTGAGAGAGCGGCAAACATTGCCATCTGAACTGTGTGAAGAACCTGCTTTTTCATTAATATCACTCCAAAAAATAAAAATACCCTGCCGTAAAACAAATACAGCAGGGCTGAAAACAAAGTGTAACATACTCTCTTTCATCCGGACTTTACCGTCGGTTACGGAATTTCACCGTATCAACCGCATTGAGCGGCTCGCGGACTGTACCGCCGGTGGGGAATTTCACCCCGCCCTGAGAACTGTTAATTTCATTATATACCAATGCTCTGAAATGTCAACATCCCGGGCAAAAATTTCTTTATTTTTCCTGCGGAGTGTGATATACTGTATAAAGAATGATTTTTCGGAGGTTTACAATGAATTTTACACCTTGCGGACAAAGCGGAAACTATGAAGGCTATTGCCTTATCAAATCAGTTGAAAAAAAGCTCACCTCTAAGGGTGCGGCTTATCTTGATATGACTCTCAGCGATTCTTCGGGGGAGATTAATGCAAAATTCTGGGATTATAAGGAACCCGGAGTCAAATTTGAAGCCTTTGATTTTATAAAGGTCAGGGGCGCATATAATACCTACAACGGTATTGACCAGTTCCGTATTGACCGTATGCGTCATGTTGTTGAAAGTGACGGGGTCAATATTGAAGATTATGTTGAGAGCGCAGGCGAAAGCGGCGAGGTAATGCTTTCTTACATAGAAAAAATCGTTGCCGCCTTTGAAGACGAGGAGCTTAAAAAGCTTGTTCTCGGCGTTATTGATGCTTACCGTGACAGAATCGTTTACTGGCCTGCTGCGTTGAAGCTTCACCATGCGGTCAGGGGAGGATTGCTTCTCCATACGCTCAGTATCATCCGCCTTGCTCAGGGTGTGGTGAGGGTTTATCCGTTTGTTAATAAGGATTTGCTTTATGCAGGTGCAATTTTGCACGACATTGCGAAGATTGATGAGCTTGAGGTTTCCAAAACAGGAATTGCATCAGAATACACAGCAAAAGGCAATCTTCTCGGCCATCTTGTGATGGGCGCTATGAATGTTGACCGTATCGGCAGGCAACTCGGTGTCAGCGAGGAAACGCTTACTCTTGTGGAGCACATGCTTATTTCTCACCACGGTAAACCCGAATTCGGCGCAGCTCAGCTGCCCATGTTTATAGAAGCGGAGCTTCTTTCGGAGCTTGATTTGCTTGATGCAAGAATGTATGAAATGACGGATGCTCTCGAAAACACTCAGCAGGGTGAATTCACAAGCAGACATTGGGCTCTTGATAACCGCAGGCTTTACAATCACGGCAGAAGCGGTGAAATCAGGGTTGAAATAGGAGAAAACGAATAATCTAAGGAGGAGTAAAAATGCGCAACCACGAAGTTACAAAAGTACAGCCTTTGCTTAAGGAGGACGGAAGTCTGCGTGAGCCGGGCTGGTCCAAAAAACTTGTTCAGATTTATGACCGCAGCATGATTAAAGCTCCTAAATTCAGAATAAAAGAGTGGGATTATTACCTTATAATCTCTGAAAAGAACGATTTCGGCGTAGCTCTCACCGTTTCGGATGACGGATATATCGGCTTGCAGTCGGCGTCATTGCTTGATTTCTCAAAGCCCTGGGAGCATACGGAAACCGTGCTCAACGCTTTCCCCATGGGCAAGCTGAAGCTTCCGCCCACAAGCGAAACGGGCGATACCGTGTATAAGGATAAGCGCCTTAAAATTGAAATTAAAGTAACTCCCGGCAAGCGCCACATAGTATGCGATTTCAAAAATTTCATGGACGGTAAGCCTTTTACCTGTGATATAACCCTTGAACAGCCCGAAATGGATACCATGGTAATCGCAACCCCGTGGAAGGAAAAGAAAACCGCTTTCTATTACAATCAGAAGATCAACTGTATGAGAGCAAGCGGCAAGGCGACCTTTGACGGTAAGGATTATGTTTTTGACCCCTCAACCGATTTCGGCACCCTTGACTGGGGCAGAGGTGTGTGGACTTATGACAACACCTGGTACTGGGGCTCAGGCAACTGTGACATTGACGGCCATGCCTTCGGCTTTAATATCGGCTACGGCTTCGGTGACACTTCTGCGGCGAGTGAAAACATCCTTTTCTATGACGGTAAGTGCCACAAGCTTGATGATGTTACCTTCCATATCCCGAAGGACAGTTACACAAAACCCTGGAAGTTTACTTCAAGTGACGGCAGATTTGAGATGGATTTTGTTCCTATCATTGACCGTGCGGCGAAGATTGACGTTAAGTTTATCATTACCGACCAGCATCAGGTGTTCGGCAGAATGAGCGGCAAGGCAATCCTTGATGACGGCACGGTTATTGAGGTTAAGGATATGCTTTGCTTTGCAGAGGACGTTCACAATAAATATTGATTAAGAGGTAGTTATGAGCGATTGGACTGAGATTAAAATTTCCGTTGATGTAAAAGATGTTGACAGTGCAGGCGCTATTGCAAACATGGTAGTGCCTTACGGAATTTATATTGAAGATTACAGCTCTCTTGAGCAGGAAGCGTGGGAGATAGCACGCATTGACCTTATTGATGAGGACCTTCTCGCAAAGGACAGAAGCAAGGGCATTGTTCATATTTATATTTCCCCTCAGGAGAATCCTGCGGAGGCGGTTGCTTTCCTTACCGAAAGATACACAGCAGAAGGGATAGAATACGAAATTGACGAAGCTGTTTGCCGTAATGCGGATTGGGAAAATAATTGGAAAAAGTATTTCAAGCCCATTCCCGTGGGAGAAAAGCTTCTTATAAGACCTGTGTGGGAAGAGGAGTTTGAGGCAAACGGCAGGGTTGTTCTTAACCTTGAGCCCGGTCTTGCCTTCGGTTCAGGTACTCACGATACAACCCGTCTGTGCCTTGAAACGCTTGAAAACCACGTTGAAAGCGGCAAAACCGTGCTTGATATCGGCTGCGGAAGCGGAATTCTTTCCGTGGCGGCAATGCTGCTCGGTGCCGAGAGTGCGGCGGGTGTTGATATTGATGCGCTTGCGGTTAAAACAGCGAAAGAAAATGCTCAGGGTAACGGCTTTTCGGAGCCCGAACTGTGCTATGTGCAGGGTGACCTTACCGATAAAATCAGCGGTAAGTTTGATGTTGTGGTTGCAAATATAGTTGCAGATATTATCGTACGCCTTTGCACAAATGTGAAGGATTACATGAAACCCGATGCGGTTTTTATCACCTCGGGCATAATTCTGCCCAGAGAGCAGGATGTGCTTGATGCCTTTGAGGCAAACGGACTTGAGGTAATCGGCAGGCATGAAAGCGGCGGATGGCTTTGCTTTGAGACGAAAATTAAATGATTAAAAACGGGGTTGCTGTCAGGCAATCCCGTTTTTGTCATAAATGCCCGTGGGTCAAGCATAGACTTTCAGTGTATATTATGCTGAAAGGATGATAAACGGGCATGAATAACGAATCTACCGTTCAAAGAGCAAGGCAGAACGAATCTCAGAGGCGCTCTCGCTCAGGCGAACAAAAAAACAGTAAAAAGCAAAAACGCTCAGGCAATGATGCTTTGATGAAGCTTATCTGTTTGCAGGTCATAATTGTGGTGGCGGCTCTTGCTTCAATTTTTGTAATGGGCAGAATCAGCCCCTCATCATACGGCAACCTGAAAAAAC
>JAZSIQ010000083.1:0-2195 GCA_045533875.1 Acutalibacteraceae bacterium
CGCCGTTGATTATTTCGGTATGCCGAAAAAAATCGGCGCACTCTCTTATTTCATGGAAAGCGGTGCAGACGGTTGCGGCGGTGCGGCACTCTGCTATAATGGGCAGCACGTAACGCTCACCTATTCAAAGCTCGGGCAGAGCAGACTGGGCTCTCAGATTTTCGGCGATGAGGGCACAATCACCATAGGCTCAATCTCGCAGCTTACGGATATCAGCATCATATACAATGACGGCACTGCCAAAAGAATTACCGGCGACATCCCGAAAGAAAGGCTCATGGGCAATGAAGCCTCACTTTTTGCCGATATCGTTGCTGACCCCGACGCTCATGAGGATTTTTATAATGAGCTTTGTGACGCAGCACTTAAAACAAGCACGATTATGGCTGAAATCCGCAAGCAGGCAGGTATCCGATTTGATGAATACAAGGAGATAAAATGAATATTCAGCAACAGTTAAAAGAATATTTACTCTCTCAGGGTGTTTCGGATGTAGGCTTTTCCTTCACCAAAAACGGTGCCCCTGACGAACTGGGCTACACGGTAACGCTTGCCGTGCGCCTCTCTCCCGCAATTATAAAAGAAATCGGCACAGAGCCTACCCACACGTATTTTAATCATTACAGAACGGTGAACGCTTTTATTGACCGTGCCCTTTTGCAATGCGGTCTTTTCCTTCAAAGCAAGGGTTACCGCTACATAACCGTTGCTGCCTCCCAGAGTATCAATGCAGAGGGTTGGAATTACAGAGGAAGATTTTCACACAAGCAGGCTGCCGTTGCCGCAGGTATGGGCTCAATAGGCAGAAACAGCCTGTTTATACACAAGGATTTCGGCTCTCTTGTGCGTCTGGGCACACTTTTTACCGACTGTCCTTTTGAGGTTGCAAAAGCAGAGCCTGTTGATGTATGCGGCGAGTGCAGAGCTTGCGTTGAAGCCTGCCCTGCTCATGCAATCAAAGGCGGCAAATGGTCACAGGAAACCGTAAGAGAAGAAATATTCGACCCCGAAAAATGCAGCAACTATATGAAATCCGCTTTCAAACACATCGGCCGCGGTGCTGTGTGCGGAATATGCATGAGGGTTTGTCCTAAAAACAGGCTTTAACATTTTTACACGCCCAATAAATCTGATTTACAGGCGGCGGAGCAAGGCTGAAAATCTGCTCCGCCGTATTTTTTATTTCTTCAAATTCAATTGCTATTTCTCCCGAACTGTCACCGAGTCGGTTGGATTGTGAAATAAAAACCTGCTCGGTTTTTGCCTTTCCTTCGCTGATAAGCTGTGTTTTTTCATTAACAACTATCACAGCCCCTGCAACGCTTACAGCAACCGCCACACACGCAACAACGGCAAGATATGCCTTAACAAGTTTCATTGTATATCTCTTTCTTTCAAATGTATTGTTTTAACAGATTTGCAAGGGAATCCGCAACCAGCGCCCCTGCGTAAACCGCTTCATCAAGCGTATTTGCATCGCTGCCCATTTCAAGCAGAATTCCGCAGTAAGACATATCCATATTGTACTTCCTCGGCGAAAACAAAACGGGGCGCATAAGCCCCTCATACTGATTCTGCGCCTGTTGCTGAAGCGCCAGAGCAAAGCGCAGATTCTTTTCCCAATCAGGGAAATCCTCAACCTTGCCCTCTTCCACGCCTGTAATAATCATCACCTGTGCGGATTTTTTACCGTTTATATCCGCCGTGGGAGCTATTTTTTCTTTATTTGAGGGATGTATGGCATCACGGTGAACATCTATCACAACCCTGATGCTCGGGTATTTTTCAAGGTACTGAGAAACCATGCTGCGTGAATGTCCGTAAGCACCTGAATAGCTGTCATCATGTATAACCTTATCGTGAATCACGCCTATACCGTGTTCTTTTAATACTCTTACAATTTCCGTCCCCACTCTTACAACATTTCGGTTTTCGTCATTAGTTCTGTCATTGTATCCTTTAAAGTAGTTTTCGCTCTCCGTCATCTGATACCCCTCTGAGGTGTGAGAGTGAAAAATCAGAACCGTGGGATCCGCTATATTTTCTATTTTCAGCTCCGCCTTTTCCGCAAGCTTTTTTTCTATATCAAGCGATTGCTGTGTAGCGGTGGTGTTTCTTACAAAAACATTACCGAAGCTGTGAGTAGCCTGATAATCCGTATAAAACTTCTCGGCGATTTTTCCTGCCGTCTTACT
>JAZSIQ010000101.1:0-3726 GCA_045533875.1 Acutalibacteraceae bacterium
TCTTGCATTTTTCACACATTTTCTTAACAGAAGGTCTGACTTTCATAATAGAATACCTCCTTTATTACTTGGAACGCCATGTAATGCGGCCCTTGGTAAGATCGTATGGCGACATTTCGACCTTAACTTTATCACCGGGGAGAATCTTTATATAATTCATTCTCAGCTTGCCGGAGATGTGAGCCAATATCTTGTGTCCGTTTTCCAGTTCAACCTGGAAGGTTGCGTTGGGTAACGATTCAACTACCGTACCTTCAATCTCGATCATATCCTGCTTCGACATATACTAACCTCCTAAGTTTTGCCATTAAGTGAAGGATTTAATCGCCTGAGCGCTCTTTTTAACGCTTTGTTAGTCGCAATTTCCTCCGCCCCGAGAACAGTCCCCTGTTCTTCGAGATGGCACATATTCTTGCGCTTAGGCCTTTCGACCGGTCGCTCCTTGCCGTCACATACGAGAACTCTGTTTTGCTCGTTTCCGACTACTGCCAGAAGCTTGCCTTTATCTCGCCCTGAGAGTGACAGCACAACTGCTCCTTCTTTAAGCATCCCAGACCTCCTTACACCTGAGTAAGAATTACGGGACCGTCTGCCGTGATGGCGATGGTATGCTCAAAATGGGCAGAAAGCTTACCGTCCTTTGTTTTGATAGTCCAGCCGTCCGGCATCTGCCTGACCTCATGAGTTCCCATATTTATCATGGGCTCGATGGCAATTGTCATGCCGGGAAGCAGGCGCACGCCTCTGCCGGGTGTGCCGAAATTCGGTACGCTGGGGTCTTCATGCATCTGAGTGCCTACTCCGTGACCTGTAAAAGTTCGGACTACGGAAAAGCCTCTCGACTCGCAGTAGCTTTGAACAGCATGACCTATATCACCGATTCTGCCGCCTGCGACAGCCGCCCTGATACCTTCGTAGAGGCTTTCTCTGGTCGTGTCGCTCAGCCGCTTTGCTTCGGGAGAGATATCTCCTGCCGCAAAAGTGGCGGCATTGTCACCGACATAGCCATTGAAGGTTGCACCAACGTCAATGCTGACGAGGTCACCCTCTCTGATTATCTGCTTACTGCTCGGTATGCCGTGAATAACCACATCGTTTATGGAAATGCATGTAGCAGCGGGATAGCCATTGTAGCCCAGGAATGTCGGAACTGCTCCGGCATCAGTGATGAACTTATGGGCAATGCGATTGATTTCTGCCGTCGAAATGCCGGGTTCAACCGCTTCGCCCGCTGCCTTTAATGCTCCCGCAGCGATAACACACGCCTCTTTCATCAGACGCAGTTCTTTGCTAGTCTTGAGCACTATCATGCTTGATCCTCCGTTTGGGCTTAATCAAGGAAGCCCTTGTAATGACGCATCATCATCTGGCTTTCAAGCTGCTTGAATGTTTCAATAGCAACGCCAACTACGATGATGATTGATGTACCGCCGAGTGAGACGTTCATTGTGGCGTTTTCCTGCCAGAAGCCGAGACCCCAGTTAACAATGATTGTGAAGAGTACGGGAAAGAGAGCTATAACACTGAGCATAAGAGCTCCGAGAAGAGTCATCCTCGAAAGAATCTTCGCAATGTAGTTTGAGGTAGGCTCGCCGGGGCGGATGCCGGGGATTGAACCGCCGTTTTCACGGATGTTCTTTGACATCTCTACGGGGTTATACTGAATGGTTGCATAGAAGTATGCAAACGCAATGATGAGTACGAAGTACATAATTGCATATGCCCAATGATCGTTTGCGAACAAACCGAAGAAGGTTTCCCAGCCTGTGCCGTTCGTCTTGCTTGAGATGAACATTTCAATGGTGGGAGGCAATGAAAGAATTGAGCTTGCAAAAATGATGGGCATAACACCGGACATATTAACCTTAATCGGAATATGGGTGCTCTGTCCGCCGTACATCTTAAGGCCAACAACGCGCTTTGCGTACTGAACGGGAATTCTTCTTTCAGCGTTGTCCATCCATACGATATAAGCTACCATAAGGATGAGAACGATGGTTACGAAGGGAACAAGGAAATAATAGGGTGTTCCTCTAACAATGTAACCGTTCTGAGGTCCCCACAGCGAAGTGATGAGAGTGGGGATACGGGAAACGATACCTGCGAAAAGGATAATCGAGATACCGTTGCCGATGCCTTTTTCGTTGATTCTTTCGCCAAGCCACATGATGATGGCTGTACCTGCTGTGAAGCAGAGAATGATAACGACGGCCTGGAAGAATGCCCAGAAGCCTGTGTAGGCTGCGCCTGCATCGTTGGTTGAGAGATATCCGCCGCTTCTGAGATAGAAGTAATAAGCGGTACTCTGAAGAAGACCGAGAGCGATTGTAACATATCTTGTGATAGTTGCAATCTTCTTTCTGCCTTCAGGACCCTCGCTCTGGAGCTTTTCAAGAGCGGGGATTGCTACTGCGAGCAGCTGCATGATGATGGAGCTGTTGATGTACGGTGTGATTGACATGGCGAAAATCGTACCGTAATTGAAAGCTTCACCGGTCATCATGCTCAGATAGTTCATGAAAGTTCCTGCATCAGGATCAGCTATGATACCTGTGTCAGAAATGTTTGTAAAAGGTACAGGAATTGCCGAGCCTATTCTGAAAATAAGCACTATCAAAGCAGTGAACAGAAGTTTCTTTCTGATATCGGCAACTTTCCATGCATTTACTAAAGTTTTAAGCATGTCAGATTACCTCTGCCTTTCCTCCGGCAGCTTCGATCTTTGACTTAGCGGAATCTGAAAAAGCATTTGCCTGAACGGTGAGCTTCTTCGAAATTTCGCCCTGTCCTAAAATCTTAACGCCGTCCATAGTCTTTTTAACAATTCCCTTCTCCACAAGAGCTTCTACGGTTACGGTTGCGCCGTCCTCAAAAGCATCAAGTGCAGAAACATTAACGATTGCCATTTCAGTGGCGAAAATATTGTTGAATCCTCTCTTGGGAATTCTTCTCTGAAGGGGCATCTGGCCGCCTTCAAAACCTGCGCGCATTCCTCTGCCTGCACGCGCTTTTTGACCCTTATGACCCTTACCGGCTGTTTTGCCCTGACCTGATGCGGGGCCTCTACCGATACGCTTGCGGGCTTTGGTTGAACCTGCAGCGGGTGAAAGATCGTGCAACTTCATTAGTTTGCACCTCCTTGATTGGCTTCGCTGACTTCGATGAGATGAGCTACCTTTCTCAACTTGCCCTGTGTTGCGGGGATGTCAGGCTGAACCGAAACATCACCTATTCTGTGAAGACCAAGTGCATGGACGGTGTCAATCTGAGGCTTAGTGCTTCCAATAAGGCTCTTAACAAGCTTTACCTGAATATCTGCCATTGTGTTCACCCTCCTTAACCTAATACTTCTTTAGCGGTTTTGCCGCGGATTGCAGCAACCTCTTCAACATTGCGAAGCTGTGAAAGACCCTGCAGAGTTGCCCTTACTACGTTGCAGGGATTGTTTGATCTGAGTGCCTTGGTACGGATATCTCTGATACCTACTGTTTCAACAACAGCACGAACAGGTCCGCCGGCGATAACGCCGGTACCGGGGGCTGCGGGCTTAAGAAGAACTACGCCTGCGCCATACTTGCCGATAACCTCGTGGGGAATTGTTGTTCCCTTAAGAGAAACCTTCATAAGGTTCTTCTTTGCGTCCTCAATGCCCTTGCGGATTGCATCGGGAACTTCACCGGATTTGCCCATACCGAAACCAAGTCGGAGGCCAAGCGGTCTTAGGAA
>JAZSIQ010000171.1:0-6942 GCA_045533875.1 Acutalibacteraceae bacterium
GGTAAGAATTATTACCGGAACGCTTATCGGTGTATCTCAGGGTAAAATTGATAAGGACAGTATTGTTGACATAATTCTGGCAAAGAACAGGTCGGCGGCAGGGGTTACGGCACCTCCCGAGGGACTGTATTTGAATAAAGTTAATTACTGAGGGGTGAGAGGTATCAAAAGGATAAATATAAAAAGGTCTTTTTTGCGAAGGCTGATAAGCGTCTTTTCCGTTACGGCAATAGTTCTTATCGTATTTATTGCGGTGTTCCTGAGCGCAAGAAGTGCGGGTAACGTGACCTTTTCTAACATAACGGACGGTTTCCGTCAGTTTTTCTTCTCGGAGTATACCTCAGGGTATCCGTATACAAACAAGGATTTGACTTTCAGAGAAATCAAGGCAATAGGCAATTCTGTTTTGCTTCTTAATACCGACAGCGCCTACGTAATGACTCCCTCTGCAAAAATTACCGCCCGCATAGAGCTTGACTCTGCGGATACAAAGGTTAAAACCTGCAACGGCAGAGCGCTCATTTATGAAAACTCAAAGAATTCGGTTATCCTTGCGGGAAAAACTGAAAAGCTTACCCAAATCTCTCTGCAGGATGAAATACTTACTGCTGTCATAGGTAAAAGCGGAGCCTTTGCGGTTGCGGTAAAGGATGAGGAAGCCTGCAGCAAGGTGATTGTATACGACCGAAGCTCCAAGGATGTTTTCGGATGGAAATTCGCTAATGAGAGAATTTCGGATATGACCTTTTCATCAAACGGTAAAAGGCTTGCTGTAACCGTATGCTCGGCAAATAATGCCGTGGTTTACAGCAGACTGATTGTGTTTGACATTACAAAGAACGAAATTCTTGAGGACATAAGATTTGACGGTTGCATGATGCTGCGTGTCTGCTATACCTCAAGAGGCAGGCTTGTTGCGGTAGGCGACAGTCAGTACATAATTTATAACAAGGATTTTCAGAGAGTTGACGGTCTTGAGTACAGCGAAAACACGCTGTCCGCTGTCAGCTTTGACGATAACGGCAATGCCGTTCTTGCTTTTTCTCAGCGCGGAACGGCGCAGACAAGTGTTATCAGGCACAACGCTTCAGGCAAAAAGACTTTTTCCGTTGTGCTTGACGGCTCTGATGCAAAGCTTTACGCCGACGGCTCAAAAACTGCGGTGATTTGCGGCGAAAAGGTAACCGTCCTTAACAGCGCAGGCGAAACTGTTGAGGAGATTACTCTTGAGAGTATGCCTGACAGTGTTGCATATTCTTCGGGTGATATTTTTACTCTTGAAACAGGCGCGATAAAAAAATACTGATGCTTGACAACCCTTAACAAGGAGAATATAATCAGCAAAAAGGGGGAACGCTTTTGGATAATTATATTTTTGCGGTTGATTTGATACTGGTTGTAATATTCTTTGCAACCATTGTTTCGGGTTACAGGAAAGGGCTTGTAAATCTTCTGATTTCTGCAATTGCCTTTGTGGTTTCGCTGTTCATAGCTCGCTCGGCGGCGCCGTCAATTGCTCAATGGATTTATGATAATATCCTTGAACAGCAGCTGGCACAGGCGTTTGCTCAGGGGGTCAACGATGCGGCATCCGCTACCGTTCAGTCCGTTGCGGCGGCGCTTCCCGATTATGTTGTGTCGTTGGTTGAAAGTGCAGGCTTCACAGTTGAAAGCCTTATAAGCGAAATTAATCTTTCTGTTCAGGGAGCAGGGGCGGTAACGGGTGTGTTTGAACCTCTTATAGTATCGGGTGTTCAGCTTGCGGCTTTTGCCGTAACCGCATTTTTGGTTTATACAGTTCTCAAATTTATTTCAGCACCGCTGAGAACTGTTTTCAAGCTTCCGCTTTTAAAGCAGGTAAACGGCTTGCTTGGCATGATTTTTGCCACTGTCAAGGGTGCGGCGATTGTTGTAGTGCTTTCCTATGCGTTGACAGCTGCGGCAAGCTTTGCGGCAGGAAGTACTCTTGCTCAGTTTGTGGATTCATCAAAAGTGGTTGCTTTTGTGTGTGAAAATGTAAACAATTTTGTATTGTAGTATAGGAGGAAGAAAAAATGGATAAAAATCTTATCAAAAGTTATTTTAAGGGTTGCCTTACAATTCCGAATCTTCTTTCGGTAATCAGAATTGCACTCATCCCCGTTTTTGCATGGCTTTTCCTCAATAACGAAAAGCTTATTGCCGTTATCATTCTTTTTGTATCAGGTCTTACCGATTTGTTTGACGGAAAAATTGCACGCCGTTTTAATCAGATAAGCGAGCTTGGCAAAATGCTCGACCCTCTTGCTGACAAGCTTACCCAGATTGCCATTGCAATTATCATGCTTATCGTTTTCCTTGGCTCAGATAATGCAACAATCAGAGCTGCAGGCTGGGTATTCCTCATCTTCCTCATCAAGGAAGCGCTGTTTATCGTAGGCGCCGTTATAATGATAGCCTTGGGTATCAAGCCCGGTGCTGCGGAGATTTACGGCAAGGTCGCCACTTTTGTTTTCTACGGTGTAATGATATTCATCCTTCTCTTCGGTCCCGAGGTAGGTGTATTCTGCGAATATTTTGTAATTCCCGATATCTTAACCGTTATTCTTGTTGCAATCAGTGCTATTTGCACTCTTATAGCATTTGCAGGCTATATCCCTGCTATTTGCAAGCAGGTTAAGGAAAGATTTTCCAAGAAATAAGGAGAATAAATGAAACAGGTTTTATGTTCTAAATGTAAAAAAAGACCGGCAATGTTCTTTGTTACCAAGGTAGAGGGTGACAAAACGACTCAGGAAGGGCTTTGCATAAAGTGCGCCATGGATATGAACATCGGTCCGGTCAAGCAGATAATGGAAAGCATGGGCATTTCCGAGGATGAGCTCGATGAAGTAAGCGAGCAGTTTGAGCAGATGCTCGGCGATGAAAACGGATTTATGCCCGGCGGTGCAGGTACAATGCCTTTCCTCCAGAATTTTGCCGCGATGAATTCAGATGCTTCTGCAAAGGATATTGGGGACGAACAACCCAAGGATAAGAAAAAGCGCAGAGGCAGGAATCACGAGGAAGAGGATAAAAACAGAAAGTTTCTTTCTCAGTACTGTACGGATTTAACCGCCAAAGCAAGAGCAGGCAAAATTGACCGCATAATCGGCAGAGAGAATGAAATTTACAGAACAGTTCAGATTCTTTGCCGCAGAACAAAGAACAATCCCTGCCTTATCGGTGAACCCGGTGTAGGTAAAACTGCAATTGCAGAGGGCCTTGCGCTCAGAATTGCGGCAGGCGATGTTCCTGCACGTCTTGCAGATAAGGAGATTCATCTCCTTGACCTTACCGCTCTTGTTGCAGGTACCCAGTTCAGGGGCCAGTTTGAGAGCAGAATAAAAGGTCTTATTGAAGAGGTTAAAAGCGAAGGCAATATTATTCTGTTTATTGATGAGGTTCATTCCCTTGTAGGCACAGGCGATGCAGAGGGTTCAATGAATGCCGCCAATATTCTCAAGCCCTCTCTTTCAAGGGGCGAAATTCAGATTATCGGAGCCACCACTTTTACCGAATACAGAAAATATATTGAAAAAGATGCCGCTCTTGAGCGCAGACTTCAGCCTGTTAAGGTAGAAGAACCTTCAATTGAGCAGACTGTTGAAATGCTTATAGGCGTTAAGGATTATTACGAAAGCTATCACCGTGTAAAAATCAATGACACCCTTGTTGCAAAAGCGGTTAATCTTTCGGAGCGTTATATCAATGATCGTTTCCTGCCCGATAAGGCAGTCGACTTGCTTGATGAGGCTTGTACCTGCGCTAACCTTCGCAACAAGCACATAAACGAGCTTGAAGCGGCTCAGAAAAAGCTTGCGCTTCTTGAGGAAGAAAATCAGGAAACCATGGCGCAGGCTGATGATGACAAGGATTACGAACTCCTTGCAACCCAGAAGGCTGAAATTCTCAAGCTTCAGGAAGAGATAAAGAAGCTCGAAGTGCTTGCCGAGGATAATAAGGTTCTTGAGGATGATCTTGCAAGGGTTATCCAGCTCTGGACGGGAATCCCTGCTCAGAAGATAATAGAAAGTGACCTTCGCCGTCTTTCAAACCTTGAATCAAACCTCAAGGCAAAGCTTATAGGTCAGAATGAAGCAGTAGAGCTTGTAAGCGCAGCTATCCGCAGGGGCAGGGTGCAGATAAGCCCCCGCCGCAGACCTGCATCATTCATCTTTGTAGGACCCACAGGTGTTGGTAAAACCGAGCTTGTAAAGCTGCTTGCCAACGAGCTGTTTGATACTCCCGAAACTCTTATAAGGCTTGATATGTCAGAGTTTATGGAGAAGCACTCCGTTTCAAGAATCATCGGCTCGCCTCCCGGCTATGTGGGCTATGACGAGGCAGGTCAGCTTACTGAAAAAATCAGACGTAAGCCCTATTCGGTAGTGCTGTTTGATGAAATAGAAAAGGCTCACCCCGATGTTATGAACATCCTTTTGCAGATTCTTGATGAAGGCAAGATTACGGATGCTCACGGCAGGCACGTAAGCTTTGAAAACACCGTTATAGTTATGACCTCGAATGCAGGCAGTAACCGCAGGGAGGGAGCAATGGGCTTTGCAAAGAGCAAGGGCGAAGCTACCAAGGAGCGAGCCCTTAAGGCTCTCGGAGAATTCCTGCGCCCCGAGTTTATAGGCAGAGTTGACGAAGTGGTAGTTTTCAATGACCTTGCGTGTGACGACCTTGAAAAAATTGCCGCCCTCATGCTCAATGAGCTTGTTGAGCCGCTTGAGGATAAGGGAATCAAGCTTTCGTGGGACAGCGCTGCGGAGAAAACTCTCGCCCGCCTTTCGGCAGACGGCATAAGAGGAGCCCGTGATTTAAGAAACACCATTCGCAGAAAAGTTGAGGACGTTATAGCCTCAAGAATTGTCAATTCACCAGATGACCCGCTCAGCGAAATCAACATTACCGCAAGCGGCGATGAGGTTGAAGTTATATTTAAATGAAAAAAGCGGTTTGCAACCTTGCATTGCAAACCGCTTTTACTGTTGTTTTTTACTGGATAATAAGTCTGTCCATTCTGAACAGGTCTTTGAAGAATGAGATAAGCTTCTGGAAGAAACCGGCTTTTACGCTTACTGTTTCACTGCTGCTGATTTCCTTACCGTCAGTATCTGTGAGAACGTTACCTTCACCGTCGGCGGCTTTAACGGTAACTGTTTTTGAGCCGCTGTCAAATTTTATGTCAAAGGTGTTGCCTTCGCCCTTAAGCTTGCCGTCAACATACCAGAGAATCTTCATAGGCTTGATTTCGTTTGTTACCGTTGAGGTAAGTCTGAGAGTTTCACCGTATTTAATTGTTCTTGAACCGGTGGTGTTGTTTCTGATTGAAATTCTGACTGCCTTTTTAGCGCTTTCAAGCGCCTTGTGCTCGTTGTATTCATAATTTGTATCGAATTCTGTATTGCAGTCGGTGCAAAGGTATGAGAAAATTGCGGTGAACTCAAGGTTTTCTGCAGGCATGGTGCCGGGGAGGGCAGGCGACCAGTTTTTGAATGAAACGCCGTCAGGGTGAGTGGGATTTGCAGGTGTAACGATTGCTTTTCCTGCAACGCTTGGAATAATAACGGTTGTTTCACCTTCAGCAAAGCTGCCTTCTCCCGAATTGAAGGTGACGTAATAATAATCATCGTCACCGATTCTGAAGTTCATCTGTTTCTGGATTGCGTAACTGTGAGCGGTGGAATTCTCTTCAACTTCAAGAATAACCGAATCTGTTATATTAACAAAAGCGTTGTTGTTGATTGTGGTTACAGTTGCGGGGATTTTGATTGATGCGAGGGCAGTACAGTTTCTGAAAGCACCGTTTTTGATGACGGTAACGCTTTCGGGGATAATAACCTCAGCAAGCTTGCTGCAGGAATCAAAAGCGCTTGCGCTGATTTCTTTAACACCGTTTTCGATAGTTACCTTAACAAGACCCGAGAGGTAAAACGCACCTTCAAAAGAGGTTACGCCGGCAGGAATTGTAATTTCAGCGAGAGCGGTGCAACGCTGGAAAGAAAGCGACTCAAGGGTTTCGACAGAGTCATTGAGTAAAACTTCCGACAGAGCTTTGCATTCTGAAAAAGCGTATGCTTCAACGGTTTTTACCGAATCAGCGAAATATACGGTCTCGAGCGAATCGGCTTTTGCAAAAGATGTTTTTGCGATTGTAACCGTACCGTCAGGGATTGTGTAAGCCTTTGTGTCCGAAGCGCAGGGATACTGAAGAAGAGTACTGCCGTCTTTGGTGAAAAGTACGCCGTCAATGCTTTTGTATTTTGTGTTGGCGGAATCAACGGTAAAAGAGGCAAGATTTTCGCAGGCGGCAAAGGCTTCTGCGCCTATTGTTGTAACACTTGCAGGGATTGCTGCGCTTGTAAGTCCTGAGCAGTTAAATGCGTTTTCACTGATTGTTGTAACTGTTGCAGGGATTGTAATATCGGATAATGCTCTGCAGTTGAAAAAAGTGCCGTCAGGAATCTTTTTGAGTGCGGACGGAAGAGTAACAGATGAAAGATTAAAGCAGTAAGAAAAAACGGAAGAGCCAAGGTTAGCATCTGTGCCTTTGAATTCTACGGATTCTATTGAACTGTTGTAAAAAGCTTTGTCTCCGATTTTTTCAATGCTTGCTGGGATGGTTACACTTTCAAGTCCGCAGCTTTCAAAGGCGCTTGCTTTGATTTCGGTTACGGGCAGACCGTTATATGAAGCAGGGATTACAAGGTTACCAACTGCAAAAGGGGAGCAGTCGGTTACACGGTAATAGCTGTTGCTTACGCAGTAAAAAGTAAGGTCTGCGGCATCTGCGGCAAAAGCGGGGGCGGCGCAGGTGAGCAGAATCATAAGCGACATTATCAGGCAGAGAGCCTTTTTGAATGTTTTCATAAATATCCTCCTTGGGGTAGCGAATATAATCCGAACCGTGTTTTT
>JAZSIQ010000076.1:0-27498 GCA_045533875.1 Acutalibacteraceae bacterium
GCTCGGGCTTTTGTGCTCGCTTACCGTACTGCCTTCTCTGCTTGTTATATTCTGCAAAAAGCAAAAAAACGAACCTACCGAATTCACTCAAACAATTTTTAAGCCAATTATACATTTCACCGTCAAGCACAGAAAACGTACCGTTATAATTTTCTCCGCCCTGCTTATCCCTGCCGTTGCCGCCCAAAGCTTTGTAAAGCTCAATTATGATATAACCTCCGCCATGCCCTCAGGTATCCCGAGCCTTGCAGCTGCCGAAAAATTAAAGAACGGCTTCGGCATGGCAAGCACTTCTTTTATTATAACCGATGAGAATATGCCTGACGGCGATACGGTGCGCATGATTGAAGAAATAGAGGCACTTGACGGAGTGTCATCGGTAATTGCATTGAATTCATTTGTGGGTCCGGCTTTTTCTGCGGACATGCTGCCGTCAGGGATTAAAGAGATTTGTATACAGGGCGGCTATGAGCTGATGGCGGTAAATTCCGTTTTTTCAGCTTCAAGCGCCGAACAAAACACACTGCTGGATTCTCTTCACAAAACGGTATCAGCCTATGACCCCGACGCTTTTATCACGGGTGATTCCGCTCTTTCAAAAGACCTTGCCACGGTAACAGAAAAAGATTTTGCCGTTACGGGCATAATCGGCATAGCCGCCGTATTCCTTGTGCTTACGGTATTTTTTAAATCGTTGCCGCTTGCAGGTATGCTTGTGCTGTGCGTAAGGCTTGCCTCTATGCTCAACGACTCGGTTTCGCTCCTTTCGCCTGACGGCATTTCTTTCATTGTGCCGACCGTAGTAAGCAGCATTCAGCTTGGTGCTACGATGGATTACGCCATTCTTTTATTCTCCAGATTCCTTGAGGAAACAAAGAAAGGCTTATCCCCTGCAGAAAGCGCAGTAAAGGCAGCAAAGCTTGCCGCAGGACCGATTATGCAAAGCGCCGCCGTTTTCATCACGGCTGCTCTGGCGGTTTATTTTACAGGCAATATCGGAATTATAAAAGACATCTGTCTGCTGCTCGCAAGCGGATGCGCCATAAGTGCGGCGGCGGTAATAATCTTCCTCCCCTCATTGCTTGCCGTGTATCATGAATTCAAAGCGAAAAGAAAGGAAATAGTCAGATATGTTTCAAAAAACAATATTTAAAAAAGCTCTGTCGGTTTCGCTGTGCCTGTGTATTTTTCTTTCGGCGTGCTCAAAAAAGAGCGCAGAAGACATCACTCAGCCCGACACAAAGCCCGGTACAAACACTCAAAACAGCATTTTCACCGATTTCCCGACCACGGTAACTAAAGATGAAACAGTTTATGTAAGCCTTGACAGTGCGGGTACCGTGCAGGAAATAACTGTAAGCGACCACCTAAGCACAGACAAAGGCAATGTACGCGTGGAGGATGTAAGCCCCCTTACAGGCATAACGGATACAAAAGGAAATCTTACGCCCGTAATTAACGGTGAGAATATTGTATGGCACAGCGCAGATGAAGATATTTATTACAGCGCAAATGCCGACAAAAATTCCGAATTACCTGTATCAATCGGTATTTCCTACCGCCTTGATTCCCAAGAAATCAGCGCAGAGGATGCCGCAGGAAAAAGCGGAAGAATTGAAATAGAAATAAATCTTGACAACAACATGAGCAAAACCGTTGAGGTTAACGGAAAAAGTCACAGGATATATCTGCCCGTCCTTGTCGTCGGTGCGCTCATCCTGCCCGAAAATAAGTTCTCATCCATCAACGCAGAAAACGCACGGCTTATAGGCGATGCCTCAAAACAGACCGCAGTTTTTGTATCAATCCCTGCGGCAGGCAAAAGCCTCGGTACAGCCAAAGCTGTTTTCGGTTCATTAGGCAACCTGCTTGATGCAGACACGGTTAAAATATCGGCAAACGTTGAGCATTTCAGCCTCGGCAATATGTACTTTGCCGCAATTCCGCTCTCCTCGCTCAACCTTGACCTTGAGCTTGCTTTTGATTCGGGCGACCTGCAGGCCCTGCTCAGCACATTTGAAAAGCTCGGCACTTCCTTTTCGTCGCTCGACCCTGACAGACTCATTTCCGCTCTTGCCGCCGACCCGGACAGCATAGATGAGCTTATCTCCGTAATTGAAGAAGCAAGCTCACTTTATTCGCAAAACGAAGCGCTCATTGAGCTTTTTATGAAATATATGACGGGTGAAAACAGCAAAAAAATAACAGATTTTTTAAGCTTTATGAGCAGCGAAGAGTTGAAAGCCGCTCTTGAAATTATAGCCTCGCCCGAAGCTCAGGAAATTCTTTCGCAGATTCCCGAACTTAAATCCACCCTTGATGTGCTTACACAGCTTGCAAAAGATTTAAATTCCCCCGGAATTCAAAAAATAATTTCTGCACTTCCTCAAACGGTCAAAAAGCTTCAGGGCATAAAAGGAACACTTGAAAGCAATTCCGCTACGGTGGATGCGTTGGAAGATTTCCTGACTCCGCAAAACACAAAATCAATAAAAGAACTTTTGAAGGCGTTAAAGGAAAGCGATTTGAGCTCGTTATCCGAACAATACACACCGCTCACCAAGGACGCCAAAACCGTTATGGAGCTTGCGGAAAAATGGTTTGAATTCGGAGAAAGCTACCGTATATTTACTGATGCCCCAAAGGATGCCGAAACCTCGGTTGCTTTCATTTACAAAACTGAATCTGTATAGAAAAAAACGGTCTGCGCCAGGCACAGACCGTTTTTTACTATTTGTTTGAAGTCAGTTTGAAAACATCCTTTGATTTACCCACAAGCACAATAACATCGGATACATTGAACACATAATCGGCAGTAATCAGAGGGCGCAGGAAATCCGTCCCCTGCTTGATAGCGATAATATTAACATTATATTTACTGCGGATATTAAGTTCTTCAACCTTTTTGCCTACCCATTCTGCAGGCACGGGAATTTCATAAACAGAATATTCACTTGTAAGCTCAATTACTCCGAGAATATTATCGGCATCATAGCGAACAGCAAGACTTTCGGCAATTTCCCTTTCAGGCAAAACCACCTCATCTGCTCCGATTTTCTTAAGCAAACGCTCCTGCATAAGACTGTTCGCCTTTGAAACAACATGCTTTGCGCCGAGCTCTTTTAAAAGAGTCGTAATCTCAAGCGAGGACTGGAAATTCTCTCCCACCGTTACAAAACAGGCATCGAAATTACGCACACCAAGCGAACGCAGAACAGCCTCGTTTACACAGTCGCCTACAAAGCAATCAGAAAAAACGCTTGCCAGCCTGTCAATAATTTCTTCATCTTTATCTACAACCATTACATCATCGCCGAGCTCCTGAAACTTTTCGGCAAGGTGGGTACCGAAGCGTCCCATTCCTATTACAAGCATTGATTTCATATTATCACCCTATAAGTATTTTTTCTTTAGGTCTTCTTGCGCTCTCCGTATATTTATCACCTGACAGCACAAGCATAAGCGTAAGCCCGCCTATTCTGCCGCAATACATAAGGAACGCAAGCATTATCTTTGCAGGAATACGCATGGAAGCCGTAATGCCCATTGTGCTTCCCACCGTGCCTATTGCAGAAACCGTTTCAAACAGCGCCTGCTTCATTGTAAACGGCTGAATAAGGCACAGCACAAGTGTGGAAAGAATTACTGCCAAAACATAGATTACGGCTATTGAGCCCGCCTGCTTAAGCGCCGAATCCTCAAGACGTCTTTTGAAAACCGTAATATCGTCCTTCCTTCTTGATGCCGTAACAGCACCCATCACGAGCACAAACACGGTTGTGGTTTTCATTCCGCCGGCCGTTGAACCCGGGCTTCCGCCGATAAGCATGAGCACACAGGTAAGCAGACTTCCCGACTCGGAAAGTTCGCTTAAGTTAATTGTATTAAACCCTGCCGTTCTCGTTGTTACCGATTGAAACAGCGACGCCAGTATCCGTTCGCCAACGCTCAGGTTCTTCATCGAAGCATCTTTTTCCGATATAAAGAAAAATGCCCATCCAAAAAGAAGAAGAACCGCTGTTGCTGCGAGAACGATTTTTGAGTGAAGCTCATATTTTTTAAAATTCAGGCGGTGAGTAAACACATCATTCCAAACTATAAAGCCAACGCCGCCCGTAACAATCAAAGCGCACAAAACCAGGTTAACAAGCACATCGGTCCGATAACCCGTAAAGGATGAAAACTGCTCGTTGCAACCCATAAGGTCAAAGCCGGCGTTGCAAAAAGCCGAAACAGAGTGAAACACCGAATAATAAATGCCTTTTAAAGCTCCGAACTGCGGGCAAAATCTGAAAGCCAACAGCACCGCACCCGCACCCTCAAACATAAAACTGCCTAAAGCAATTCTGCGCACAAGGCGAACTACTCCCTCAAGGCGCATTGTGCCCGCACTCTGCATCAGTAATCGGCGTTCCTTTAAAGCGATTTTCTTTTTAAGAAAAATTGAAAGGGTTGAAATGACAGTCATGAACCCAAGACCGCCTATTTGAACAAGGCAAAGGATTACAATCTGACCGAAAAGACTCCAATGGGTATAGGTATCCACCACCGCAAGCCCCGTAACACAGGTTGCACTCGTTGCGGTAAAGCAGGCATCAACAGGAGCAGTCCACTCCCCGCTGCGTGACGAAACAGGCAGCATGAGCAGCACAGCGCCGACAAATATTATCAGAACAAAGCCCAGAGCAATAAGCTGAGTATATGTTAATTTTGAAAGTATTTTTCTGAGCATAGCTTCTCCGTTAAACGCTGTACTTAGCAGCGTATTCAGTAAATGTTTCAGAGAAATCGCCCTCACCGTATTTTATGCTGTTAAGGTAACGGTGAGTATCAAAGCTTCCTCTTACCAATTCAATAATCGCAACGGCAATATTGGAGCAATGGTCAGAGATTCGCTCGTAATTGGTAAGGGTATCCGCAAGCACAAAACCGAGCTCGATGGTGCACTGACCGTCCTTGAGACGCTCAATGTGATTATTGCGTATTCCGGTTGCAAGCCCGTCAATAACCTGCTCGAGAGGCTCAACCTTGCCCGCAAGCACAACATCGTTGGTCTGATACGCACGCTCCGTAAGTTCAAGAATCTCTTCCGTTGCTTTTCTGAGCACCTCAAGCTCCTGCCTTGCCTGAGAAGAGAACGATATGTTCTTCTCATGCATCTCCTTTGCAACCTTGAGCAAATTGACTGCATGGTCACCCAGGCGCTCAAAGTCACCTATGGAGTGAAGCATTTTGGAAATACGGCAACTGTCCTCAACCGAAAGCTTCTGAGCGGAAAGCTTAACGAGGTATGTACCGAGGCTGTCCTCAAGCTTATCAAGGTCATCCTCCTGCTCAATAATCTTTTTGGCAAGCTGTTCATCGTAATTATCAAGCAATCTGAAAGCGCCGAAAAGAATTCCTCTTGATATTGCAGCCATCTGGACCGTATATGCGTTGCACTCATTGACGGCAATTGACGGCGCACGCAAAAGCAAATCGTCAAGCATAAAGATAGGCTCTTCCGCTTGCTTCTGCTCTTTTTTATCCTTAACAATTTTTTCTGCAAGCTTGATGATAAGCTTTGAAAACGGCATAAGAATTACCGTAATCACAAGGTTGAAAATTGTATGTATCAACGCAACAGCAAAGGGTGTGGCAATGATATCAGACATTAAACTGCCCGTCGCTCTGTCAACCACAAGATAAACAGGCAGGCAGATAACCGTGCCGATTATTTTGATTGAAAGATGAATTGTTGCCACACGCTTTGCGGCAGTTTTGGTGCCGATGCTTGAAATAAGCGAGGTTACGCAGGTGCCGATATTCTGACCCATGATTATGGGCACGGCCATGCCGCAGGTAATGCTGCCGGTAAGCGACAGCGCCTGAAGAATACCGACCGAGGCAGACGAGCTCTGAATTACCGCAGTTACCGCTATGCCGATAAGCACACCAAGCAACGGATTGTTGAATTTTATAAGAAGCTGAGAAAACTCAGGGTTCTCTGCAAGAGGCTCAACAGCATCCTTCATAAACTCCATGCCGTACATAAGAACTGCAAAGCCCATAAGCACGCTGCCTACACTCTTCTTTTTGTCAGTTTTGGCCAACATAATAAGAAGTATTCCTATCAACGCAAGCAAGGGAGAAAAATTAACAGGCTTGAGCATTTCAACGGCAAGGTTGGTGCTCTCAATTCCTGCAAGGCTGAGAATCCATGCAGTAATGGTGGTACCTATATTTGCGCCGAAAATAACATAAAGCGTTTGATAAATGCTCATTATCCCCGAATTAACAAGACCGACAAGCATAACGGTTGTTGCAGACGAGGACTGGATAACCATGGTAATTCCCGCTCCGAGGAGCAGACTGATAATGGGATTTGATGTCATCTTTTTAAGCAGCGCCTCAAGCTTGCCACCCGCCATTCTTTCAAGGTTTGATGACATTATGTTCATGCCAAAAAGGAAACTGGCAAGGCCCATTATGAAAGTAAGAACGGAAAACAAATCCATAATTCACACTCCTTTACATCAATTGCTGATCGTTAATTACAAGCCTGAAAGAAAGGCCTAATTTCTCCGCAGCCTTTCTGCAAAGAAGCATTCTGCCCATGAAAATTTCAAAATAATCCATGATGCTTCCGTACTCCGTATCAACCGACATTTTGAGCCTGATGGTATCTTTGTCATCGTTGATTTTCAACGATGACTTTTTAACGGAATAATTCACCCTGTCGTGAATATCAAAGCTGCTTTTGTCGCGGTTTCTTACCCTGCTTCTGCGCACATCGGATTTGTCCGCAAGAATAAGAGCGGCGCTGATATCGTTAACCGGCTGGCCCGTCCCCTCATCGTGATTGCCTATGGCACTTACGATGCTTGCAATATCGCCTGCCGGCATACCGAGATTATCAAGAATTCTGAAAGCCATTACCGCACCGCTTTGAGAATGCTCGATTCTGTTTACAAGGTTACCTATATCGTGAAGATATCCGGCAATCTTCGCAAGCTCCACGGTATGCTCATCATGGTCAAGCGTTTCAAGAATATAGCCTGCTGTTTCCGCAACCTTTACAACATGGGCAAAGCTGTGCTCCGTAAAACCGAGGCTTTGCAAGGTCTTGTCCGCTTCGCTTATATAGGTACGCACCGCTTCGTTGCGTTTTATTTCTTCAAAAGTTACCATATATTCTCCTGTGAAATTAAAACATAAAATTTCCGCATTTTACAATCTTATTATACATACTTTTATCTAATTATACAAGTATCTGCCACATAAAAAAACCGCCGATGCACACGGCACCGGCAGTTTCTTCTGAACCATCCGAGTTCTTTTTTATTTTCTCTTTCTGTTATTGATTATCACAAAGCAACCAAGGCATTCCTTATATTATCCTCTGCCTGAGCAGGCGAAAATCCGTTGAATTCAACGAGATAACAGTTGCCGCCGTAAGCAAATTCGGCGTAGCATTTTTTACCGTAACAAGCGAACTGTACTACGACAACGGAATCCGCACACGGAATTTCGGTAAGCATACAGGAATCGGGTATATAATCTGTCTTTGTTTTTCTCGAAACGGTTATAATTATCTGCTTGTCTTCCGAACTGAAAACGAAGCTGTTTACATCTCCCGTGACTGTATCAACGGCATATTCACCGTCCTCTCGGGTCATCCCCGCAACATCGGCAGGGAATTGAGCAATGCCGTAATATTCAAGCATCTGTGAATAGGAATACAGCTCTGAATCCGTTGTTGCCGTAAACACCTCAACGGGTTGTAAAAGTTCGCTCCATACCGTCGAATTCGTGCCGTGCGCTGTAGCGACATAAGTTGTTTTGACAACAGCACCGTCAAGCAATCCATCACACACACCGCCGAAGCCGAAGGAATACTCAGAGTCATCAGCAAGTGAGCCTGAGCCCTCGGCAACAGCCTCGGATTCCTCCTGATACGCCTTGCCGTTTTCCGACTCGTAATCATAAGCTCCGCTGACATCGTATGCAGCTTCGTTTTCCGCCGAACCGGCAAACAAATCAAACGGCGCCGCACTGTCCGCACTCTTTGCACCTCTTGTTGCAATAAGCAGCGGTACACTTGCAATAAGCACAAGCACAACACAAGCCGCCACAACGGCATATTTTATAATCCCCGTTTTTCTTCTGCTCCTTTGCACCGCTTCAAGAGCAATTCTTGTTTTTAATTCCTCGCTCGCTTTGAGCGAATCAACACGATTTATATAATCGTTTTTATTCACCGTCAAAGCCTCCTGTCATTTGCCTGCGAAGAATCTCTCTTCCCCTGCCGAGCCACGAAAGCACTGTGTTTGTTTTTGCGCCGAGAATTCCCCCGATTTCTTCGGCGGTGTAGCCCTCGTAGTAATGCAGGTATATGGCATTTTTATAGTTTTCGGGAAGTGCCCTTACATAGTCCAGCACCGATTCCGCCTGAATATTTTCAGGCATAGCAAGGCTCTCATCAAGCTGCACGGTCTTTTTGGATGAGCGGTAAAGATTATGACACAGGTTAATCGTAACTCTTATGAGCCATGCCTTAAGATGCTCTGCATCCTTGAAGCTCCTTGAATCGTCAAGAAGCTTCATAAAGGTTTCCTGTGTTATATCCTGCGCATCAGCCTCGGACTGTGTATTATGATAAGCTACTCTATACACGGTATCCATATATTCGTTAAAGGCATAAGAGAAGGCGTCCCTTCCCTTTAGCTTAACGGCCATCGGGCTTCCCCCTTCGTGTTTTTACCACGAAGCGCATTTTATCATTTTACTTGTGTGTCTGCGCCTGTGTTGATGTTTCTTTTCTTCCTGCGTTTTTTAACCGCTGCCCTTACAATCAGAACAAAGGCAACAACCGCAACGGCAAACATGGCAAGATAGGGCAACGAGCTTATAAACCACACCGCAAGCTCCCTGAAGCCTTCTCCGATGTCATAAAGATTGTCAGAAAGTCTTTCCTTAACCTCGTCAAGGAAGCCCTCCTGCTCGGGGAGAGTAACCCTTTCCACCTCATACACATTTACGGTAATAGTGGAATAAGCAATCTGCTCATCATAGAGCTTGAGCTGACCCTTATATGACTCAAGTTCACCTCTTACCTGAGTGAGTCTGTCCTGAATCTCGATAACCTCGCTTACATTGATTGCCTTTTTCAGAAGCGAGAGCAAGGATTCCTGCTCGGTTTCAAGAGCCTTTATCCTGCTCTCTGTATCAACGTAAGAAGAGGTTACGTCCTGCAAGCCTATTTCCTTTGATGTAACGGTTGCAATCTCGGAAACACCGCTGATAAATGCGTCAAAATCGGTACTTGGAATTCTGAGCACAAGGTAAGCATATCTGTCAGACACATAGTTGTAGTTGTCGCCTCTGACCTCCGAACGCTCCACATAACCGCCGATTTTATCCGCATTCGCTTCAAGCTGAGCAAGGAAAGTATCAAACCCTTTGGTCTGCACCTCAAGGCTTGCATTCCTTATGAGCTTGCGTGATGCGGCAAGCGCAGCAGGATTAACGGCACCGGATGCTTCAGAAACGGTAAAACTGTCCTCTGTGTCATAATACTCCTCATAAAAAGCTCCGTTTTCGTTTGAAGTAAAATCACCCGTTATTCCCATAGCACCGGAAGCCGCCTGGGTGGTTTCCACAACGGACTGCATTTTGATATCCTCTGCATATCCGTCAGCCTCCTTGCTTGCACCGCAGGCGCAAAGCACAGCCGCCAGCATAGCGGCAATTACGCAAAGAGAAATGATTTTTTTCATGTCGGTTTCCCCCTTTCACTTATAAAACACACGGGAAAGGCAAATTATTGCAACAACTTTAAAATTTTTATTTTTGCTTCTGAGGTTGTTTTTTAAGGTACATACTGTTGAAGCGCTGAGCAAGCTTAATCTCACCCTTGGCATCAATAAGAGTTATTGTAACACCCTGCTTCCAGCGGTTTTCCTCCCAGCCGAAGTTGGTACCCATGTGGTATTCTTCATAACCGCACTGCTGATTGTAAACAAGATAAATCCCTTTATATACAGCACAGAAATCGTTCACATGGTCGTGACCGCTGAAAACTGCCTGGGTTGACTTTTCCTCAAGTATTGCATCAAACATTCCGCTGTTGTAGGGTGAACAGCCTACGGATTCATAGGCTGAGCCGTAGAGAATTTTGCACTCATCTGTAAATTCAAACATTCCGTCTTCATTCTTCTTTATTGCATGCTCATACTCCTTGAGAGGAATATGCATATACATCATGGATTTGAAATCGCCGTACTGCTCACGCAGAGAAGCTATCTTGCGCCTGTACCAATCAATCTGTTCTTTTTTAAGGAAATCATAACCGTCCATATCAGCGGGAATATCGTATTGACTTCGGTATTCATCCCTTATATCTCTGCCCGAATCAAACATGAAAAGGGTCTGCTGTAATGTTGTTTCGGAATTCAATATGTTCACGCAGTAGTTGCCGTAGCCGTAAAGCTCCTCTGGGCCAAACTTTGCAAGGCAATGCTTATAGTCGCTCATGCTTTTGAGCAGAAGGTATTTGAAAAATCCTTTTTCTTCTCTCGCCTCATGGTTGCCGAAAACAATAGTCCAGTAAACACCGATTTTCTCCATAAACTGAGCAAACTCAATGGCATCCCTCTGCTGAAATTTTGAAAGGATGATATCACCCGTAAAAACAATCAAATCAGGCTTACTCTGGCAGATGTGATTTGCAAGAAGCTGAAACGCCTTTTTGCGCAGCTTCGGGTCATCGCCGAGGTGCAAATCTGTAGCTGACAGTATTTTAAAATTGCCGTTCTTGATTCTGCCGCCCTCATCAAATTTTGCAATGGTAACGCTGTCCTCATCCTCGCATACAATTCGCACATCGGTATTGAGGTGACCTGAATCAACCGTCATGGAAAACATGGATATCGGGAAAAGACCCAAGCTTAATTTATAGAGCACTCTGCCCATAGCAAGGAGAGCCTTATTTGACCACTGCCTTATTGCCGTAAATACGGGATACATAGAATTACCTCCTGTCAATCTCTTTGATAATTTAATAATATACTTTTTCCTCTTTTTATGCAATATAAAGGGCTTAAAAAACTGTTTTTTCTGCAATCTCCTCAAAAAAAAGAAGCGGTTTTATCTTACCGCCTCTTTTATGATAAATTTGTATAACGAAGAAAAAACGCTTCGATGGGTCGGAAATCCGACCTCTTCAGCGTATTTAGTTAAAATGCAGTCACTTTAAATTGAATTTTCTTATCGCCTCAAAGGATTCATTGCTTATATCATGCTCGATTTTGCAGGCATCCTCAGATGCAATTGCTTCTTCAACACCGAGATTAACAAGAAAATCGGTAATAACCTTGTGGCGTTCATAAATCTTGGCAGCAACCGTAACACCCTGCTCGGTTAAAGCAAGATGACCCGCCGCATCAACAACAACATAACCGCCGCTTTTAAGCAAGCCTATTGCGCGGCTGACGCTGGGTTTTGAAAACCCCATATATTCGCACACATCTATTGAGCGAACCGCTGAATTTTGCCGAGAAAGAATATATATGGTTTCAAGATACATCTCGCCTGATTCCTGTAAATGCATGACTGCCTCCGTAACAACATATTTATTTATTGTATCAACAATAAGATACCACAGTGTTTTAAAAAAATCAAGCTTTCATAAAATGAGCATCCAATGTGCAGCAAGGTAAAAAAGCAATATTCTTTTGATTTATTATTGACATTTTTTTAGGTTTGATGTATCATATAGTCACAGAGTTAGCGTATGCTAACCGATTGCTTTCGGGAGGTTCGGCCATGAAAACTTTGAGAGAAATCAGAATCGGCAAAACCGCAAAGGTTGTTAAGCTTCACGGCGAAGGAGCTGTCAAGCGCCGTATTATGGACATGGGCATAACCAAAGGGGTTGAGGTTTATGTACGCAAAGTAGCCCCTCTCGGAGATCCGATTGAAGTCACCGTCAGAAACTATGAGCTCTCAATCAGAAAATCAGACGCCGAAATGATTGAGGTTGAATAAAAAATGCGGTTATCCGCTATTTTTTATAGCCATGCAGTTAGCACAAACTAACCGCATTTGTCTTAAGGAGAGGATTATATGAGTATCAAAATTGCCCTTGCCGGCAACCCGAACAGCGGTAAAACCACGCTTTTCAATGCACTTACCGGCTCCAACCAGTATGTTTAAAACTGGCCGGGCGTTACAGTAGAAAAAAAGGAAGGTAAGCTCAAAAAGGATTCTGAGGTTATCCTTACAGACCTGCCCGGTATTTACTCCCTTTCGCCCTACACTCTTGAGGAGATAGTGGCAAGAGATTACCTTATAAACGAACGCCCCGATGCAATACTCAATATTGTTGACGGCACCAATATCGAAAGAAACCTTTACCTCTCCACCCAGCTCATGGAGCTCGGCATACCCGTTGTTATTGCCATCAACATGATGGATATTGTAAGAAAAAAAGGCGATAAGATACTCATTGAGGAGCTTTCAAGATCGCTCGGCTGTAAGGTAGTTGAAATTTCCGCTCTCAAAGGAACAGGCATTGAAGAAGCTGCCGAGGCTGCAATAAAGGCTGCCAAGGAAGAAAAAAATATTCCCGGATATATTTTCAGCGGCATTGTTGAGCATGCTCTTGCTCATATTGAAGAAGCTGCCGTACATCACCTGCCCGCTGAACAGCAGCGCTGGTATGCAGTTAAGATTTTTGAACGAGACCCCAAGGTAATTGAAGCGCTCAGACTTTCCAAGGCAACCCTCTCCCACATCGAAACCGATATCACCGAGGTTGAAGCCTTGCTTGATGACGATGCAGAAAGCATAATAACAAACGAAAGATACAATTACATAGTTGAAATAGTTAAAAGAGCTTACAAAAGGCGTAACAAGAGCAGGCACACAACCTCTGACAAAATTGACAAAATCGTTACCAACCGCATACTCGCCTTCCCGATTTTCGTAATTATCATGCTCCTGGTTTACACCCTTTCAATCGGCACCATCGGCGATTGGACAGTCAACTTTATGAACGATACCCTTTTCGGCGGCATAGTTGTTCCTGCCGCAACATCCTTCCTCGAAGGTCTCGGCTGTGCAGACTGGCTTGTAAGCCTTGTGGCAGACGGCATTGTAGGCGGAGTCGGCGCAGTGCTCGGATTTGTTCCTCAGATGCTCATTCTCTTTTTCCTGCTCTCCATTCTGGAAGATATAGGATATATGAGCCGTGTAGCCTTCATTATGGACCGCATATTCAGAAGATTCGGTCTTTCGGGCAAGAGCTTCATCCCCATGCTTATAGCATCGGGCTGCGGTGTTCCGGGAATTATGGCCTCCCGCACAATTGAAAACGAACGTGACCGTAAAATCACCATAATGACCACAGGCTTTGTACCCTGCGGCGCAAAGATGCCCATAGTAGGTCTTATTGCTTCAGCCCTTTTCGGAGGCGGCGCCTGGGTTGCTACCGCTGCTTACTTCATCGGAATTGCGGCAGTTATCGTATCAGGTATAATCCTTAAAAAATTCAAATCCCTCGCAAGCGAACCCTCACCCTTTGTTATGGAGCTTCCTGCATATCACATGCCCCTGGCAAGGAATATTTTCCGTGCCACATGGGATCGCGGCTGGAGCTTTATCAAGCGTGCAGGAACGGTTATTCTTGCCGCAAGTGTTATAATCTGGGTTCTTAACAGCCTTTCATTTGAAAGTGGGTTCCACTACATAGGCGAAAGCGATTCAAAATCAATCCTCAACGCACTCGGCGAGCTTATTGCAATTGCATTTGCCCCCCTCGGCTTCAACTCCTGGCAGGCAGCCGTTGCAACCATACTTGGTCTTCTTGCAAAAGAAGAGGTTGTCGGCGTATTCGGCTCGCTCTCATCAATGGCAGATGCTGACCTTGCATTTGAACTTGTTGATGCCGGTGACAGTTCACTTTCCATTATCGGTCAGGAGTTCTTCGCAGGCAGCGGTCTGAGAGCCTTCTCCTTTATGATTTTCAACCTTCTTTGCGCACCCTGCGTTGCCGCAATGGGTGCTATCAGGAAGGAAATGAACAGCGCAAAGTGGACCGCAGGCGCAATAGCATATATGACCGCTTTTGCTTACGCAATTTCACTTATTGTTTATCAGTTCGGCACCTTCTTTACCACACTCAATTTTACATTCGGCACAGCTGCTGCAATTATTGTTTTTGCAGTTCTTATCTATCTCATTTTCAGAAAGAACAAGTATGTTAAAAAATCCAAATAAAAAGGAGCGATTTTATGAACTTACCAACTTTTATAGTTCTTGCGATTATTGCCGCACTTGTTTTTGCAATAATTTTCACATCGGTAAGGAATCACAAAAAGGGTAAAAGCTCATGCTCCGGTTGCTCAGGCTGCTGCAGTAATTGCAGTAGCTGTTCAAGCGAAAAAATTTAAACGCATGTAAAAGGCACGGTACAGAAATCGGCTTTCTGTACCGTGTCGTATTTTATTTGTTACGCTTTTTTATAAACACAATTGCTCCGGCGGCAATAATTATAACCCCTGCCGCCAATGCCAAAAAGAAAATAACGGGCTTCAACGTTGTTTTCTTTACCGTAGGCGCTTCGCTTTGTATCTCCTCGCTTATAACGGTTGCTTCGGTTTTTTCAGATTCATACTCAGGAAACGGCTGAGTAACAGGATACGGGTCGGTTGTTTCGCTGAGTGTGCCGTGGCTTACAAACTGCATCCCCCAACAATTTGCCCACACGATTTTACCCTGATGCGCAAAGCCAATCCACGGATCGGAATTGCCGGCATAAATATACATCGCCTTTATTTCAACATCCTTCTCCATATAATCCGCAATCTCGGCACTCTCACGGGGAAATACATAGAGCGTAGTTTTTTCAGAGCCTGTTATATATCTGTCCGACGAAGGATATGCCACATCGGCACCTGAGCTGTATTTTGCCCAGTAACCGTCAAAATCGCACTGACCGCCGAAATAAATTGATATCTTGCTCCAATAATCGCCGGTTGTGTCGTCATATATCTCGTAATCAAAGGAAAGGCTCTGATTCTCGGGTATTTTCACATCAACCTTGCTTGATATATCAATTGTCCGTTCATAAACATTGAATACCTGAACATCAAGAGGAAGAACAGCTGATATCTCCCCTCTCACAACGTCACTGTCATATCCGTTTTTTCTGCACAGCCAGCCGCTCATACCGCCGTACTCGGTAAGCACCCACTCGTTATCTTCCTCAATAAAGGAATACTGATAATAAAGCTCTGTGTGCGGCTCTATCTTACCGCCGACGCAAGGGCTGGATTTGTCCGGCTGCTGATGCAGCTCGTATCCGTTCCCGATTACATAAAGCTTACCGAGATTACCGTTATAGTTATGAACCCATTCGGCAACCTTACATTTATACTTATATAAATCACCGCCGAAATAACTGTCGTGAATTATAAACCATCCGTAATTCCCGTTATAGGAAGTGTAGCCCCACGTGCCTCCGTTTGCGGTTGAAACCTCATACTCAAGCTCGGTACCAACGGGGATTTCTTCACTTGATACCTCAAAAGCATCCGACGGTCCCTTGAGCAGAAAAAGCCCCTTATCTTTTACGTAAGCTTTTTTATAAGAGTGCTTCACTCCGTTTTCGGGCGGATACAAATCCTCGGCAAGAGTAAGGGTGCTCGCCTTATAATATGCACCGTCACGCGTATCGGGATGAACGGCATAAACGAATTTTTCTCCGTCAAAGGTATATTCCGACTTCACGGTGAGACGCTGACCGAAAGGCACAAAGCCGTCCATATCAACAAAATCTCCACCGTTCTCATAGCCGTACACCTGTGAGCCGCCCTGCTGAGTAACGACCACATCATACGGCACAAACACCTGCCATATACCCATAACATCCGCAAAAGCGGTACAATAAAAGGTAACGCATAAAAGCGCCGCCGTAATAAAGGATATCAGTCTTTTCATTTTCAGTCCCCCTTTCATTAATAAAACAAATTTTACCGCCCCTTTATTGCAGGCAATAACAACAAAAATCCCGCAGGCAAACTGTAACATTTACACAACGGGATTTATCCTTAAGCATTATTGAGTTTTTTGATAAGCGCAGGGATTTCCTCAACCGTTTCCACCTGAAGCTCAGGCTTTTCAATTTCAGGGAACACCCATGTGCCCGTAGTTTTTACCCATACGGGGATATAGCCTGCAAGCCGTGACCCTTCAACATCATTCAAGGGATTATCTCCTATGTAAAGCATCTCTTTTGAATCAAGCTGAAGTCTTGCCGCCATAATATCAAACGGTCCTCTTTCAGGCTTATGCACGCCGATATCACCCGTTGCAATTATACTGTCAAAGGAATTCTGTAAGCCGAGAAGATTGATTTTTGCATACTGCAAATCATGGCTGCCGTTGGTGATAAGACCTGTTTTAATACCCGATTTTCTCAAGCCATCAAGCATGGGAATTGCAAAATCAAACGGCACCGCAATTTTATAAAAGCAGGATACCACAAAATCCCTGTATTCCTCAAAGGACGGCGCCTGCGAAAACAGGCCGCAATCAACAAGGTGCTTATGAATATGGCGCCAATGAAAATGAACATACTGCTTATCCGCCCAGATCAATTCCTTTATAATCTGTTCGTCCGCAACACCGTCGGCAACGGCAAACTGCGTTCTGAATCTCTTTGCAACCTCGGCAAGGGTTGCATATCTGTCAAACAGAGTATGGTCAAGGTCAAAAATTGCCGCTTTTATCATCAGAATTCTCCATTCACCTTTTTAATATCTCTTTTTACAAAGCAAAATGAGAAGCAACAGCCACATAAGGCAAAGCAATACCGCAGCCGCTATGCAAGCCAAAGTATGTGCAGAAATAAAGTTATACAGATGCAGACAGTAAGGCAGATAAATACTTGCCTGACCTTGCACGGCATCCCACACGGTCTGAACAGACTGTACCTTTGCATAAGTATCAACATAACTTGCGGTAATCAGAATGTCACTGTCCGCACCAGATACCGCACTTTCCACAACAGCGCAGCGGTATTCTTCCGCCTGTTCATCAAGGTAAACTATTATCAGCCCTCGGTCAATATCCTGCTTGTTGATTTCTTTTACCACCACAAGGTCTCCCCTTGAAAGGGCAGGAGATGCGGTTGTAAGCAAAACGGGATAAAGGTGATACCCCATAACTTCTCTTTTGCTGTTATTGCATAAATATGTCATCCCTGCAAAAAAGCCACTAAGCAAAACGGAAAATACAAGCATAATACTCACAAGCACCCTTGCAAAAATCCTGCCCTTGCTCACATAACCTGCAGACAAAATCTCATATTCTTCCTGCTGCGTTTCAATATCCGGCGGGGTATATGAAGGAACGTTGATTCTTAAACTCTCAGCGTAGGCAGGCTGAGGCTTTTCCTGCACAGGCAAATCCGCCTGCATGGGCGCCGCTTTATAGAAAACAGGCTTTGGCAAAAGACTCTCTCGCTGACTCTCGGGCTTGGAAGCAGGCTTGGCAGGCTCAGCTTCTTCCGTCTCCTGCACTCCGCTGTTCAACTCCCTGACAGATTCCATGAATGCACGGTCAAGCTCTTCAAGGGATTTCGGTTTGAATTTTTCCATACATAAACCGCCCTTTCTTACTTATTTTCAAGTGCTTCTACTCTTTTGCGAAGCTCTCTGTTTTCCCTCACGATTTCTTCGCTGAGCATTGTCATGGTAGAAATACTTCTGAGCAAAACGGAATTATCCTGAGGCTCCTGAGCAGCAACCGCAGGAGCTGACGACATCTGAGCAAGCTGAGCCTCAAGCTGTTTTATTTTTTCATCAGTTTTCTCAGCTTCGGACACATTTTGTGCAAGCTGAGCCCCGAACTGCTTTACTTTCTCCACAAGCCGGGAAGCTTCAACGCTGAGTACTTCATTCTCCTTCTGCACCTCGTCAAGCCTTTCGTTCGTCTTGGCAACCAAAGTATCCTTTGCCTTGGCGTAATCATAAACCTTTTTATATTCCTCTTTAAGAATGCGGATATATTCATCAACCTGAGTGCAGTTATAACCGTTTGCTACTACCTGAAAAAGCTTTGTATTCTCCATAAAACAACCTCCATGAAAAATCGTCAAAACAATTATATAGAACTTTTTTGTCAATGTAAACCGAAAAAACAAAAAAATTGAAAGCTTTGGCGTAAGGCATTGAATTTTTTAATAACAAGTGGTAAAATATCGGTATCAAAACCAGGGAGTGACACCTATGCTTGAAAGACCCGAATTCAACGTAAACGGCGAAAGAATCCTTTGCGAAATGAACGGCAAAAACGCCTCCATGCTTATGAACATAAAGGTTAAAAAGCTTGGCAAGGGCGAGGTTTTCAGCCTTTGTGACGATAACAACGAAACCGCTTTTCTCCTGCTGAAGGGTCAGCTTTCCTTCAGGTGGAACGGCGAATGCGCAACCACGGCAAAAAGAGAATCTCCTTTTATCAAAACCCCCTATGCTCTTCACGTTTGCAGAGGTACGGCTGTTGAGATAGAGGCAAGGGAGAACAGCGAGTTCATCATTCAGCAGACCGACAATGAGCGTATCTTTGATGCCGTTTACTATACTCCCGAAAAATGCCTTTACCAGGAATTCGGTAATTCCCAATGGGGCGGCACGGGCCACCGCACCTGCGCTACCATGTTTGATTTGAGCAACGCGCCTTACTCCAACATGGTGCTTGGAGAGGTTTTCCACCACCCCGGCAAATGGTCCAGCTATCCTCCTCACCACCACCCTCAGCCCGAGGTTTACTACTATCAGTTTGATTATCCTCAAGGCTTCGGCGCCGCTTTTATGGGAAACGATGTTGAAAAGAGCACAGACGGCTCCTTCCTTTGCATTGAGCCTCATTGCGCACATCAGCAGGTTTGTGCACCGGGATATACCATGTATTATGTATGGATGATTCGTCACATTGACGGCGACCCGTGGGACAAAACCAGAATATATGAAGCAGAGCATGAATGGCTCGCAAATGCAGACTGATAAACCTTCTTAACGAAAAAGGCTTGTACAGGATTCTTTCCTGCACAAGCCTTGATTATTTTATACAGTATTAATTATTCTACGGGGTAAGCAATAGTGGTCATAAGCGCCATTTCAGCCGCAGAAGTATCAAGCCTGCTGTACTGAACAACAATGGGCTCGCTTGATTCAACCAACACAGCATAGGGAACATCCCTGGGGATTTTAACACCTTCAGCATTAACCTGCTTATCCATTCTGATATGGTGAGTTTTCATTGCGCCGCATACTGCCCCGTAGCCTGTTACAGCTTCTCTGTCCTCAAACAAAAGAGTGAAATCAATCTTTGCTTCTCTTTCCGTGGTATTTATTACGCATATAGCCTCATGGCTTATGCTTTCGTTTTTTGAAACAGAATTGAGAAAACAATCGGGAATAAGCCATACCTTTTTGCCGTATTCTTTCATGATTATACCTCCTGATTTTTTATAGTTAAAGTATATCAGTTTTTTTCTTATTAATCAACAATTTATTTGACTGACGAAAATCCGTGTGATATTATAAAAGAAAAAAGTTTGGGAGTTGTTGATATGAGCAAAAAAATCGGTTATGCAGTTCTCGGTCTCGGTGTTGGCAGAACTCACGCAAAAGCTGTATGCGAATCTGAAAATGCGGAGCTCATCGCCGTGTGTGACCTTATAGAAGAAAAGCTTAAAAAAGCCAAAGAAAACTATGGCGACATTCTTACATATACAGATTTCGATGAAATGCTCAAAAATCCCGATATTGATATTGTAAGCATCTGCGTTCCCAGCGGTCTCCACGCCGAGTTTGCCGTAAAGGCAAGGGAAGCGGGCAAAAACGTGCTTATTGAAAAGCCCGTTGACATAACCGTTGAAAACGCCATGAAAATTGAAGAAGCCCGCCTGAGAACCGGCAAAAAGGCAGGCATTGTTCACCAGAACAGAAACAATGCCGACATGGCTCCCATTGTTGAATCAATCAGAAGCGGCAAAATAGGCAGGCTTATCTTCGGCGATTTTGCCGTTAAATGGTACAGAACTCAGGAATACTTTGAAAATGATGGCGGCTGGAGAGGCACCTGGGAGCTTGACGGCGGCGGCTCACTTATGAATCAGGCCGTTCACACCGTTGACCTTATGCTCTGGCTTATGGGCGATGTTGAAAGCGTTACCTCCCACATGGGCATTTATGAGCACGATATCGAAACAGAGGATTTGACAATCTCGCTCGTTAAGTTCAAATCGGGAGCGGCAGCAAACTTTATCAGCACAACCTGCGCTTACCCCGGCCTCAGCACAGACATAAGAGTTTACGGCACCAACGGTTCCGTAGAAGCTGACGGATCAACTCTTCTCAAATGGAAATTCAAGGGTGACGAAGAGGGCGTTGAGGAAGAAATGCTTACCCGTTACGCGGGCAATGCTTCCGCTGCGGCGCTTGACCCGAGCCTTTGCACGGGCCACGCAAGCGTTATTGAGGATATGATAAGAGCTGTTGCAACAGATACGGACCCGCAGATTCTCCCCCTTGAAGCAATTAAAAGCGTACGCCTCATAAACGCAATTTACGAATCTGCAAGAACGGGCAAAACCATTTACTTTGACTAAAACATAAAAAATCGGCTTGTACGGAAACTGAAAATTCCGTGCAAGCCGATTTTCATTTTATCAAAGAAGCAAAAACCTTCGCAAGCTCCTTAGCGGCGGTTTCCACCTTTTCGCACACTTCAAGCCCCTGCCCTGTATTTTCGGGCTGAATTCCTATTATCACCGTTTCACAGCCTGCCTCGGTTTTAAGATAATCAAGCATAAGAGGCAACGGCAGCATGTGAGTCGAAAAAGATATACCCTCTATATGCTTTGAATCAAGCAGACTTATTTCTCCCGTTTCATGCCCCATAAAAGCGGCGTCAACGATAAAAAGAATATCAGGCTTGAAATCTTTTATAACTCCGGTAAAATTCTCGGGCGCAGAGCCCCCGCCTATCACAAGCAGATTGTCACTTTGTATAAGCGATTCAAGCTCAGAAGCAAAAATCATACCCGCCGCGTCATCATTGCGAAGCTCGGAGCCTACACCCATAGCCGCATATTTTTTGCCCTTTTCAAAATAAGGCGCTATATCATCACGGATTTTCACAGATTTTTCACCATCTCTTCACGGCTCACTGCGTTGAGATTATAATTATCCGAAACAGAAAGGCAGTCCTTCATACAGGAATCAACACACTGGCAGCAGAAAATACATCTGCCCGTATCAATTGAAGCGTTGAGCTTTTTATCCTCTTTGGTGCCTTCATTTACAATCTTTATCGCACTGGCAGGGCAATCCCTCACGCAAAGCCCACAGGCAATGCAGTTTTCGGGATTATAGCTGATAAGTCCCCTGTATCCCTCGGGCACGGCAACAGACTCAACCGATTCAGAGGAAGGCTTTCTGAAAAGATTTCTGAGCGCTTCGGCGGCAATTCTGCCCGCCATGTTCATTTTCTTCACGCAAGCCACCCCCTTACAATCAGATTTACTATCATCTGCAAAAGCGCCGCAGGCACAAGATATCGCCAGCAAAGGGTAACCGTCTGATTCACCCTGAGCCTTGCGGTAACGGTTCTCATCAAAGTGAGAACAAACAAAACTGCAAGAGTTTTAACAAAATAAAGAAACACATCGACTACCGCATTACCGCTTAAAAACGGGAGGAAAATTGCGCTTACGAGAGAAATGAGAACAACTTCCTCGCAATCGGCAGACATTCTGAAAAACGCAAGAGGTCTGCCCGTATATTCAACGTAGGGACCTGAGACAATTTCCGTTTCAGCTTCAGGAGCATCAAACGGAGCTTTTGAAAGCTTGCTCTGAACGGTTATAAGAGCAACCGCAAAAGCAGGCAGATTGATAAGAGCATAAAGCGGATGCTCCGAATAATACTGAGTTATGCCTGAAACAGACCATGTGTTTGCTATAAGCGAAGGCGCAAGCAGGCACATAAACAGCGGCACTTCGTATGCGAACATCTGGGTTATAACTCTTGAAGCTCCGATTGTAGCATAAAGGCTTCTTGAATACCAGCCCGCAAGGAACTGCGTAAGAACGGGCAGGGAAAGGAAATACAAAACTATAATTATATCGCCCTCAAACGAAAACACCGAGGATGCGCCGACAACGGGAATGTAGATAAATGCCGTTGCCACTCCCGCAAGCGACACCACAGGCATTGCTTTTATGATTCGGGCATGAGCATCATCGTGAATTATCGTCTGTTTGCCGATAAGTTTGAAGAAATCAGCAAAGGGAATATACCACTTGGGACCTTTTCGGTTTTGCATTCTTGCGTGCAGTTTACGGTCAATATACTCTGCCGCAAAAGCGTATGACGTGAGAAAGAGAAAGCCGGGAAACAAAAGCACTTTAAAAAGCATCTGTAAAACTTCCATTTCACACCCCTCTTTCAAGCCTGATATCAGCCATATCAAGCCCGCGGTTTTTATACCATTCAATGCCGTACTTGCGTATTGACTGCCAGTCGGTAACCTTACGGGTTCCGTCGGAATTTACGGTAATGGCTCTGTCCGTGCAGGAATAGCAGGGGTCTATAGCGGCAATGCTTATAGGCACATCGGCAAGATACTCGCCCCTGAGCATGTGCTGCATGCCGTGCCAATTCGCTTCGGACGGAGCACGCACACGGATTCTGTCAGGCTTGTCAGTACCGTTTGAGCGGATATAATGAATGTTTTCGCCTCTGGGCGCTTCCATTCTGACTATAGCCTCTCCCTCGGGAATCCTTCTGGGAACCTTCGCAAGAATTGAACCTTCGGGAATCTCCTTGATGCAATGGCGTATAATCCTGATGCTTTCAAGCATTTCAAGAATTCTGACAGCGGTGCGTCCGAAAACATCGGCAGCGGTGTGGGTAATAACATTCACCTCAAAATTCTTATAAGCACCGTAAGGCTCGGCTGTTCTTATATCCTGAGCAACACCCGCCGCACGCAAAACAGGACCCGTTGCTCCGAATTTAAGGGCATCCTCCTTCGAAAGGCATCCGATTCCCGAAAGCCTTGCTTTAAGGGTGAGTTCTGTCTGCGCAAGCTCAAGGTAGTAATTAATCTGTTTTTCAAGTTCATTCAGCGTTGCGGTAATCTTGGCGAAAATGCTTTCGTCCAAATCCCTGCGTACGCCGCCGAAGGTATTTACGGCATAGTTGATTCTGTTTCCGCCTATTGCCGCAAGAAGGTCAAGCACCTTTTCACGGTCCCTCCATGTATACATAAAAAGAGTATCAAATCCGATTTCATGCCCTGCAACTCCCAGCCAGAGGAGATGACTGTGAAGCCTTTCGAGCTCTGCAACGATTGCTCTTATATACTCCGCTCTGTCCGGCACGGTAACGCCTGCAAGCTGCTCCACGCCCATGCAAAAAGCACTGGTGTGAGAATGGGAGCAAATACCGCAGACACGCTCAACTATATACAAATCCTGCACATAGGTTCGGCTCTCGCAGGCCTTTTCAAGCCCTCTGTGGTTATAGCCGATGCCGATAACTACATTATCCACTCTTTCGCCGCTTAAGGTTACCGTGAAGCTGGCAGGCTCATCAAGCGAAGGATGCTGCGGGCCTATGGGGATTATAACTTTATTTTCGTCAGCCATTCTTCTGCACCTCCTCAGGCGGTTCGTAAGTCATTGTTTCTTTATTGAAATATTCGGGCTTCCATTCTTTTCTCATGGGATAACTTCCCTCGGGCCAGCCGTCAGGCAGAGGATAATGCGGCACATCAGGCAATCCCGAAATCACGGCACCGAAAAGGTCGGCAAGCTCAAGCTCATGCAGAAGCAGGGAGGGATAAAGCCTGTTGAGTGATTCTATCTCGGGATTTTCCTTAGGAACGGTTTGCTTTACAGCAAGCATTGTGTTATCTGCATCAGAAAAAATGTAGATAAAGCCGAGGTTGTCTCCGTCATCAACGCCCACCGCATGGTGAGCTCTGAAAAAGCCCATTTCATCGTGAATGTATGATACAAGCTGATGAAACTCGCCGCTTTCAAGCGGTTCTGTAAAAATGCGTTTGGGCGCTGTTTGGCATATTCTGCCCTCAAGGGCGGGAAAATTCGATGTTATCTGCAAAACCTTGCTTTCTTCGTTACTCATTTTTTCTCACCCTCCCCGCCTGATTTAAGCGAAAGCGCACGCTCAACAGCATTGATTATTTCATCGGGTCTTACTGCACAGCCGGGCACATACACATCAACCGGTATAACTGTATCAATACCGCCCGTAACGCAATAGCAACCGTCAAAAACACCGCCCGTGCAAGCGCAGGTACCAACAGCTATAACACGCTTGGGCTCCGGTATCTGCTCATAAATCTGCTTTAGTCTGTCCCTTGTCTGAAGAGTCACGGCACCCGTGCAGATAAGTACATCGGCATGTCTCGGGCTGCCCTGCTTTACAACGCCGAAGCGCTCAAGGTCATACCTCGGGGTAACACAGTCAACAACCTCAATATCGCAGCCGTTGCACGCACCCGCATTAAAATGCAGAATCCACGGTGATTTTCCGCCTGCCCATTGTGAAGCTTTTCTTATTAAATCCATATATAGTTCACCTCTTAAGTACAATCACCAGCACATACACGCCTGCAAGGATATAAAGTATCGGCATCGCAGTCATTTTTTCGGGTGCGGTTGCAATTACCATGCTAAGAACGTGCATAACGGTAAAAACAAATGCAAAGGTAAAAAACTGGCTGTAATCGGGGTTTACATATTCCTTGAAGCCCTGCTGACCGCAGGCATACGAATCAAGGGTTCTTTTACTTTTTTTGCCCTTTACGCTGTATCTTGAAAGAAAGAGGGCAAAAGCGGAAATCACGGCCGTAATAAGAAAGAAAACAACAGCCGGAGAATAAAGCACTTCTTTTATACTCATATTCTCACCTATCCTCTCAGATTACGCAGGTTGCGCACATCAAGGTTGCCGTATTTCTTATACAAATCAAGCGCAACACCAGACGCAACAAGAGTTATAACAACCTCTATAACGATAATTGTAATAATAAATGCCTGAGAAAGCTCCATATTGCCGTTAATGTGGCCTGCAATTACAAACAGCAGAGTAACGGCTTTCATCGAAAGTTCCATTCCGATTATAATTTTAAGCAAATGGTAGGTTCTTATAAGGCAGAAGCAGCCCGCAAGTATAAGCAGAACTCCTGCAAGCAGAAAAGCAAATTCCATATTCATGATTTTTTCTTCTCCTCCTTAATAAGAACTGAAATGGCGGTACCACCGGTAAGCATAACGATTATCTGACCCCAGATATCAGCCTGTCTGCTGTTCCAGAATACCTCTCTGAAATCCTGAGCAAGCCTCTGTGCGGCAGGCATTTCAAAGTGAATTGCGGCGCCTGCACCAATCATGACAATTCCTGCAACCACAAGCACAACAGGTAAAATCCCCATTCTGCGCTTATCGTCATATTCACGCCTTACCTCAGCCTTTGTGTCATGCGAAAGGCTGATTCCGCTGATGAAAATTACTGTTATAAGCCCTGCACAAACGGACACTTCAAAAAGAGCCGCCCAGGATGCACCGAGAGTATACATAATTATTGCTAAAGCCGCACTTGCCGCCGCAAGGCAGATTGCATCCTTGATTATACTTTTGAGCATTACCGCAAGCACTCCGCAGACAAGGAGCACCGCAAGGGATATATAAATAATAATTTCTTCCATTCCGTTACGCTCCTTTTCTTACATAATGCCTGCCGTCTGCAGATACTGCAACGCAAACGGGAAGAGCAAGCCTGCTCCGACAGTTACCGCCGTAAGGGCAGCCTCTATAAAACCTATGGAATTCTTTGCCTCGTGAACATCCTCCATGCCGTCGGCAAGCTTGCCGAAGAACACTTTGCGCTGAAGGCGCAGGAAGTAAACAGCAGTAAAAATACTTGCAATAAGAGCTGCTCCCGCCCACACGGTGTCGCCGTTTTCCCAAAGGGCGATTATTATAAGAAGCTTGCTCCAGAATCCGCAAAACGGAGGAACACCGGCAGTTGACAAAAATGCAATAACGGATGAAAACGCTGTTACGGGCATTTTCTTTTCAAGTCCGCCGAGCTTTGTAATATCAAGCACTCCAACCTCTTCGTGAATCGCAGCCGCATTGGAGAAAAGAGTAGATTTGAATATTGCATGGCTGAAAATATGAGCCGCCGCACCGACAACACCGAGGGTTGTGCCTGAGCTGAGAGCAAGGATTATGTAACCCATCTGGCTTACACTCGAATAAGCGGCAATACGCTTGAAATGATGCTGCCTTGCCGCAAGAACAGCTCCCGTTACAATTGATATAAGTCCGATAACCTGATAAATAATCCTTACCGTTTCAAGCGAGCCAAAGAGATCAAGCACAACTATCAGACCGTAAATTCCTGCAATCTTGATAACTATACCGCTGAGCAATACGGATACTGCGGTATCCGCACTCTGGTGGGCATCAGGTAACCAACTGTGGAAAGGTACCGCACCGGCTTTTACCGCAAAGCCCGAAATCATCAAAACAACCGCAGAATATGTAAGCGCTCTGCGTGAACTGTCCTGAGTATCAATCAAAAGTTCGTTAATCGCTTTAAAATCAAGAGTACCCGTCTGCATAAAAATCAAAGCAAGACCGCTGAGCAAAAGAACTATGCCCAAGGAGGATACAACAAGATATTTGAATGAGCCCTCAAGGCCAACTCTTGAGCGGAACATTGCAATCATAACAAAGCTTGTAATGCCCACGATTTCAAGGAATACATAAAGGCTGAAAAGGTCGGTTGACATTACCATGCCGTTCATTCCGAGGAGCAGACACATGAGCAGATTAACATAAGAACGTTTGTGGTCTTTAATAGTTTCCAAAGCAAGCATTACGGAAACAAAAACCACCGTTCCTATGCAAACCATAAGAAACAAATCAAGGCGGTTTACGGAAAAATAATCCGCACTCACCTGACCGGGATCAAAAATATTGAAGTCATAATGCGTTATTCCGAGTCGGTTGTGCATAAAGAAGAGTGAAACGCTTCCGGCTATCTGAAAAAGCGCAACAGCCGCACATACATATAAAGCGATTTTTCTCGCCGTCTGCTTTGCAAGCAGATTGTTTGCCGCAAGCACCACAAGGGGAAGCGCCAACATGGCATGAACGGTTATGTTTAACATATTCATATTTTCCCCTCCTTTAAAGAACTTTTGACAAAAGAATTACCGCCGCAACAAGCACGCCGAGAAGAACGCCTGCAAGGTATCTTGAAAGCGAGCCGTTATCCGCACGGTGAAGCATGTCGCCTGTCTTTTTGACAATTCCGGGAATTGCTTTATCGTAAACAAAGCTGACCCCCTGTTCAATTTTCACACAGGCAAAGGAAAATCCCTGAGCTATGCCGTTTATCCAGTTATAAG
>JAZSIQ010000041.1:0-8181 GCA_045533875.1 Acutalibacteraceae bacterium
CAAACAAACTCGTATTTGTGACCGTCAAGAAGCCGCAGAAGCTCCTGCCACAGTTCAACATTAAGCACGGGTGATTTATCAGCCTTTTTCCAGCCTTTTTTAATCCAGTTCCATATCCAGCCCTGATTGAAGGCATCTGCAAGATATTTGGAATCTGTATAAATAACGAGCGAGCATTTTTCTTTAAGCTTGCCGAGGGCTGCAATGAGAGCGGAAAGCTCCATGCGGTTGTTTGTTGTCATCGGCTCTCCGCCGCTCAGCTCCAGTTCATGCTCACCGTATCGCAGAATAGCGCCCCAGCCGCCGGGACCGGGATTGCCCGAGCATGCTCCGTCTGTAAAAATTTCTACTGTTTTCATAGTAACGGATTACCTCTTGAAAAAATTTGTTTTTTTAGATTATATCACCTGTTTTAACATAAAACAAGTAAAAGTCTGATTATTTTAAACTGCGCAGTCAATACTATTTTTAAAATTTTCATAAAAAGGATTGATTGCATGAAAGCGGTAATTATGGCGGGCGGTTCGGGTAAAAGGCTCAGACCTCTTACTTGTACCGTACCAAAGCCCATGGCGCGCCTTTGCGGTAAGCCTGTAATTGAGCACATTCTTTTCCTGTTACAAAAAAACGGGTTTGATGAAGCCTGCATAACGCTCGGATATCTTGCAGATATTATTGAACATCATTTTGAAGACGGTTTTTCATCAATGAAGCTCAGTTTTGCAAGAGAGGATGAACCGCTCGGTACGGCGGGCAGTGTAAGGAATGCGGCTGACGGTTGGAATGAAGCATTTCTTGTTATCAGCGGTGATGCGATGTGCGATTTTAATCTTTCTGAGCTTATGCGACTTCACAAGGAATCGGGTGTGCTTGCATCAATTGTTGCAACAAAGGTGAAGGACCCCCGTGAATACGGAGTTATCATGACGGATTCCAATGGCAGAGTAAGCGGATTTGTTGAAAAACCGTCATGGTCGCAGGCGGTGAGCGGTCTTGTAAACACGGGGATTTATATACTTGAGCCGGAATGTCTTGAAATGATTGAGAAGGGGAAATTTCTTGATTTTTCAAAGGATGTTTTTCCGCTTATGATGCAAAAATCAATTGAAATAGGATGCATTTGCGCAGATGGATATTGGTGCGATATCGGTAATATAGAAGCGTATCTTCAATGTCAGAGGGATATTTTTGACGGTGAGGTTAAGCTTGAAATTCCTTCTGTTTCAAAAGGGATTTTTTCTCCTGAAAATCTAAAAAAAGGAGATTACAGTATAGTTGAGCCTGTATATATCGGCAGAAATGTCGAGATTTCAAAAGGGTGCGTAATTGGTCCCTATGCTGCGGTGGATGACGGGGCTTTTATTGACTCAAACAGCAGAGTGCGTCACTCTGTTATTCTTGAAAATGCTTGTGTCGCATCAAATGTGAGCCTTACGGGTGCCCTTGTTTGTCCGGGAGCATCGCTCAAAAAAGGTGTTTCAATGTTTGAGGGGAGTGTTGTAGGGGCAGGGAGCGTGATTGGTGAAAATGCAAGCATCAGCCCTAATTGCCTTGTCTGGCCGGGCAAGGTGATAGCGACATCCGCTACTGTGAATGCCAATGTAAAGTACGGAAGTATCAAGGGGGAAATGCTGAGCGACGGCTGCGTGTGTGAGAATTCGGCGGCGTATCTTTCGCCTGAAACCTGCCTTAAACTCGGTGAAGCAGTCGGAAGTACAAGAAGAAAAATTAAAACAGGTGTCGGATTTGACGGACTCAAGGCATCGGAAACACTCAGCCTTGCGGTTAAATCGGGCTTACTTTCTACGGGCGCAAGTGTATGGGATTTCGGGCGTTGCTTTGAAGCGCAGATGAATTTCTTTACAGCTTGTTGCGGACTTGATTGCGGTATTTTTATCAGAAGCGGAGAAAACCGTAGCCTGAAAATCTGTTCAGAGGGTGGTCTGCCGATAACGGGGTTTTTTGAACGAGAGATTGAGGCTAAAATGTCACGTAGTGAATTCCGATATGTAAAGGATGAGGAAATCGGTGAATGTATGCACATGAGTGCAGTCAAAATGATTTACAGGCAGGAGCTTCTTAATACAGCCCCGAACGGTCTGAGCGGCGTAAGAGCTCAGATACGCAGCGTAAATTGTGCGGTTGAAGAAACAGCAGCCGAGGTCGCTTCAATACTAAGCCTTGATACATCGGGTGGCCCCGTATTCAATATATCGGAATCGGGTTGCAATGTAAGTGCGCAGATGAAAGAAAATGTAGCTGACGGTGATACCCTGCTGGTTATTTGTTGCCTTGATGAAATGAAAAAAGGTAACGATATAGCCGTTGCTTATGATGCCCCCGAACTTCTTGACAGGATTGCGGATGCATATAATTGTAAAGTGCTCCGCTATCTGAGTGCTCCTGCCGATTATGCCGACAGCGAGGCAAGAAAACTCAGCGCCAATCAGTGCTTTGTGCGTGACGGACTTTTCACCGCTTTTAAAGTTTTGTCTGTAATTAAAAACAGGAATAAGACACTTGAAGAACTTGTGAAAGAGTTGCCTGACCGCCATTATATCCGAAAAACAATTGAGAGCACGGTGAATCCTGCAAGGCTTGCTGCTATGTTCCCGAATGACGGAATAAGAATCAGCAACAAAAAAGAGGGGATAAGGCTTGTGCGAGAAAACGGAAGTTTGCTGATAGTTCCGTCAGCGGGCGGCAGTAAATTCAGAGTGTTTGCGGAATCGGTATCGGCCGAGTATGCTCAGGAGCTTTTTGACGGGTTTGAGGAGTTGCTTTCAAGTCTCACCAATGATGAAAATATAATTATTTAAATTAATATAATATATATTTATTTTACAATGCTTGACAGTTTGAATGAATTCAAGTAAAATTATACCTTGGGATGGGAGCGGAACTCCCGTTCCGGTATTTACATAATCAGTAACATTGTGTTAATAAATTTTTACTCGGGCAATCGCTTCAAAGCCCGAACACATTTTTCTAAGGAGATAATATGCAAAAAAACAATAGTAAAAATTTCAAAAAGGAGAACAAGGGAGCATCTAAGTTTACGGGTAAGCAGTCAAGCAAGTCTTCCAAAAAGTATAATCAACTTTCAAACCGTAAAAAGAAAAACGGCCCTTCCGCAAACGGCGGAAAACAGGGCAAGAAAAGCTCGCCTGTTAAAATTGCTTTTCTTGGCGGACTTAACGAAATCGGCAAGAATATGACCGTTTATGAGTACAATAATGAAATGATTATTGTTGACTGCGGTCTTTCTTTCCCCGACCAGGACATGTTCGGCGTTGACCTTGTGATTCCTGATTTTGATTATGTTGAGCGCAATGCACAGAAAATTAAAGGTATTTTTATTACGCACGGTCATGAGGACCATATCGGCGGTCTTGCTTACTTGCTTAAAAAAGTCCGTATTCCCGTATACAGTACAAAGCTCACTATCGGTCTTATTGAAGGCAAACTCAGGGAGCATAACCTGCTCAACAGCGTTCAGCTCAATGTTGCGGCACCGGGTGATGTTATAGATCTCGGCGAATTCAAGGTAGAGCTTATTCACGTAAACCACTCAATACCTGATGCTCTTGCATTTGCAATCAAGTGCAGGGAAGGTGTTATAATCCAGACGGGTGACTTTAAAATTGACAGCACACCCATTGACGGCGAAATGATTGACCTTGCAAGGCTTTCACAGCTTGGTAAAGAAGGTGTAATGTGCCTTCTTTCGGATTCAACCAATGCAGAGCGTCCCGGATTTACCGAAAGTGAAAAGAAAGTCGGAGAATCCTTTGAAACTCTTTTCAGAAAAGCAGGCAACAGAAGAATACTTGTTGCAACCTTCGCTTCCAACATTCACAGAGTTCAGCAGATTATCAATGTAGCAAAGGCGTTGAAACGCAAGGTTGCTCTGTTCGGCAGAAGTCTTGAGAATGTTGTGGCAATAGCCTCGGAGCTCGGTTATCTTGATATTCCCGATAATGTTATGATAAAGAGCGACCTTATCAATAAATTTGCACCCGAAGAGCTTGTTATTATAACAACAGGCAGCCAGGGTGAGCCGATGTCCGCTCTTTCACGAATGGCTTTTTCAGACCACAGAAAGGTTGAAATCTGCCCTAACGATTATGTTATTATTTCTGCAACCCCCATTCCCGGCAACGAAAAGACGGTAAGTAAGGTTGTAAATGAGCTTATGAAGCTCGGCGCAGAGGTAGTGTACGAAAAAATGTATGACGTTCATGTTTCGGGTCACGCCTGCCAGGAAGAGCTTAAAATAATGCTCGGAATAGTAAACCCCCAATATTTTATTCCGGTTCACGGTGAGCAGAAGCATCTTCAGAAGCATGCGATGCTTGCTGTAAGTGTCGGCGTTGATAAAAAGAATATCTTTATTGCCGATAACGGAAATGTAATTGAAATTACAAAAGATTCTCTTAAGCAGGGCGCAAGCGTGCCTGCTGATAAAGTTCTTGTTGACGGCTACGGTGTAGGAGATATAGGCAATGTTGTACTTAAGGACAGAAAGCATCTTGCCGAGGACGGAATAATAATAATTTCCGCTGTTATCGACTATGAGTCGGGTGAGCTTATAACCGGACCCGAGGTTGTAACAAGAGGATTTGTTTATTCTAAGAATTCCGAAGAGATAATCGAAGGCGCAAAGAACGCTGCCGCTAAATCCATTTACAACTGCTGTGATCACAACATTGTGGATCTTAATGCCATTAAAGGAAAAACAAGGGATGCCGTTCTTCGTTATGTTTACGATAAAACAAAGCGCAGTCCGATTGTTCTTCCCATGATTATGGAGGTGTGATAAGTGAAAATGAAAAGCATCTGGCATGACAGTCTTGTTGCTGTTGCTGCGTTTGCTGCAGTTGCGGTGTTTGCTGCCGTTACAGCCCGATATTCTCCGGTGCTTGCGGCGGTTGAGCTGGCTGTTGCCTTTGTGCTTTTTGTGTTTTTCCTTATCAGAAGCAGAGTCAATGCAAAGCGTTTTACGATCTTTGCAAAACGGCTTTATAAAAAGATGGATTTTACCGATGCAAAAGTGCTCAATTCTTTTCCTGTGCCCGTTGCGGTGTGTGACGGCGAAGGCGCAGTGCTCTGGGTCAGCGAAAAATTCCTCAACAGAGTTGTTCACTCCAAACAGGCTCTTGCCGATTCAATACTGCCTTATATTGCAGGCAGAGAGTTTTCGGAAATCATAAACTCTCATGAAACGGCGGTGCGTATTAATGACCGTGACTATTCGGTTTTTACCAATTCCTATACCGCCGAGGGTCAGGAAAGATACGTTCTTTACTTTGTTGATAATACTCAATTAAAGAATACAGAAAGAGAATTCAATCTCAGCAGACCTGTTGTAGCGTTTCTGGAAGTTGACAATATTGATGCTTCAGGCTACGATTTGCGTGAAAGCGAGAGAGCTGAATTCCGCAGTATGGTTGAAGCTGTTATCGAAAATTGGGCAGGCGAATTTCCCTGTATTCTGAAAAGGCTTTCGGATTCACGCTTTATGATAGTAGCCCAGCGCAGGGATGCTGACAAAATGATTGAAACCAAGTTTCCCGTGCTTGACAGTGTTCGAGCACTCAAATATAAAAACCTTGATATTTCCGCAACTCTTTCCATCGGTGTGTCAGACGGTGAAACATTTCTGCAATGCGAACGCAGGGCAAAGAAAGCTCTTGAAATGGCGCTTGACCGTGGCGGCGACCAGGCGGCTGTTGTCAATAAGGATGACAGTTATGATTTCTTTGGCGGTGTATCCAGGAGCGTTGAAAAACGCGGCAAGGTACAGGCGAGGGTTATCGGTTCGGCACTTGCAGAATTTATCGAGGCGAGTGACGAAGTTATAGTTATGGGTCACAAATGGCCTGACCTTGATGTTATGGGAGCGGCTGTGGGAATCTGCTGTGCGGCAGAGGCTTTGGGTGTTGCTTCGTACATTGTTACCGATACTTCTAAGACTCTTAGTTCGAGCCTTCTTGAGCGCATATATGCTGACGATTTCCTTAAGGAAGCTATAATTGATGAGCAAACAGCCCTTAAGCTTATAAGCAAGAAGACCTTGCTTGTGGTTGTGGATACTCATATTAAAAACTTTGTCGAATTCCCTGAAGTTTACAAGAAAGCATCAACAGTATTTGTTGTTGACCATCACCGTAAGTCAACGGATGCTATTGACAATGCAGTTGTATTTCACCTTGACCCCAACGCATCCTCAGCCTCTGAAATGGTTACCGAGTTGCTCGAATACATAGACCCCGAGCCGAATATAACCAAGCTTACCGCTGAGGCATTGCTTTCTGGTATCATGCTTGACACTAAAAATTTTGTTCTCGGCTGCGGTGTACGCACCTTTGAGGCTGCCGCTTTTCTTCGAGAAAAATCAGCTGATACAGTCAGCGTGCGCAAGCTTTTTTCAACTTCAATGCAGGTCAATAAGCTGCGTAACGATGTGGTTTCCTCAGCGGATAAATATAACCGCTGTGCTTTTGCCTGCGCAAGGTTTGATTCGGAGGATATAAGAATAATCTGCTCTCAGGCGGCAGATGAATTGCTTAATGTAAGCGAAGTGGACGCTTCGTTTGTGCTGTATCTGTCGGGCGATACTGTGTGCATTTCGGCACGCTCGTTGGGTGCAGTTAATGTTCAGGTTATTATGGAGGCTTTGGGCGGCGGAGGTCACCGCACCATGGCGGCGGCTCAGCTTAAAGGCATAAGCTTTGAAGAAGCTGTTGAAAGGCTTAAAGCAACCGTTGATGAATTTTTAAATTAGGATTTTTAAAAGGAGCGATATAAAATGAAAGTTGTACTTACACAGGATGTTAAATCACTCGGCAAAAAGGGCGAGCTTGTTTCCGTTTCTGACGGTTATGCAAGAAACTTCCTTTTTCCCCGCAAGCTCGCGCTTGAGGCTAATACTCAGGCAATGAGCGAGCTTAAAAACAGAGAGGATGCACAGAAGCAACACCTTGCCGTTGAACTTGAGAATTCCAAGAAAGCCGCTGCTGAAATTGAGGGTAAGACCGTTAAGATTACCGCAAAGGCAGGCGCAAACGGCAAGCTTTTCGGCTCCGTTACCACCAAGGATATTGCTGAAAAAATAAATGCCGATTTCGGATTTAAAGTTGACAGACACAAAATTTCAGCAGAAGATATCAAAACCTGCGGAACATACGAAATTGAGGTTAAATTCCCTCAGGGCGTTACCGCCAAGCTTTTCGTTCTTGTTACCGCATAATTAGACGGAGAAATTTTATGGCAGACAGAGAATTGATGAATCTGGAAAGCATCGAGATGCCTTACAGCCAGGAGGCGGAGCAGGCTGTGCTCGGCTGCATTCTTAAGGAGCCCTCCTGCTTGTCCAATGTTTCAATTTATGTGCGTACGGATTATTTTTATATCCCTCAGCACAGAGCTATTTTTAATGCCATGCTTATGGCGGAAACGAAGGGCAGGGTAGACCCTCTGGTAATTCTTGACCAGCTTGTTACCGAGGGTGTTTATGACAATGCAAGCGGCAGGGATTATCTTGCCCGCCTTGCTGAAATGGTGCCTTCCACCTCAAATGTTGATACATATTCCAAAATTGTAAGGGAAAAGTATTACATCCGTGCCCTTATTGAGGCTTCGAGAGAAACTATTGAGAGCGCCGCTGCGCAGGATGAAAGCGCCGATGTTCTTCTTGACAGCGCAGAGCAGAAAATATATAACATACGCCAGGGCAGAGCAGTTGATGCCCCTTCAAAAATCGGTGATGTTATAGTTAATGATGTTTTTGAGCATTTGCGTAATATTACCGGTGAAGATAAAGATAAATTCAAGGGATATACAACCGGTTATGCGGATTTGGATCGTGTACTTACCGGTCTTAACCGCTCAGACCTTATTCTTGTAGGCGCAAGACCTGCCATGGGTAAAACCAGCTTTGCTCTGAACCTTGCAAGAAATGTGTCGGCAGTCGGCAAAAGAAGGGTGCTCTTTTTCTCGCTTGAAATGACAAAGGAACAGCTTGCTCAGAGAGTTCTTGCCACTGAAGCAAGGGTTTCAAGCATGAAGATGAGAAACGGCAACATTTCAACCGATGAATGGAACAGACTTATTCAGGCGGCTGTTGCTCTTAATGACTGTGAGCTTTATTTTGATGACACATCAAGCATCACCGTTACC